>CAYXNI010000014.1:17134-17842 GCA_964466285.1 uncultured Planctomycetota bacterium
AGCCGCCGGCTCAACGCCAGCCCCAGCCCGACCCCCGGCCCCGAGTTCGCCGCGTCACGCGCCGACTTCCGGAACGGCCGGAACAGCCGCCCGCTCTCGTCCGCCGGAATCCCCGGACCATGGTCCCGCACCCGCACAACAACCTCCCCGTTCCCCCGGCCCCCTCCGCCAGCGCGCCCGCGCGCCCACGCACTGATGCGCCCGCATACCCGAGTACCTATGCTCCCACGCTCCCATGCCCCCATGCTCCCGTGCCCCCATGCTCCCACGCGCCCATGCGCGTCCTCCACCTCAATGTGAACCCGCCTGTCCCCCGCCGTCGCCGCGTACTTGCACGCGTTGTCCACCAGGTTGAACAGGATCTGCTCGACCGCCGACGGATCGGTCCGCACTTCGAGCGCCAGCTTGTCCGGCTCGCCGTCGAAGACCAGTTGCATCTCCGCCTGCTCCGCCCGCTGCGCCAGCCGCTCCTTCATCCGGTCGAGCAGCTCGCCCGTGCCGATCACCTGCATGCGGCTCTTCGTCGAGCCGCGCTCCAGCCGGGCATATGCGAGCACGTTCTCGACAAGGTGCCCCAGCCGGTCCGCCTCTGTCCGAAGCGTCTCGAGATATCCCTGCCGCTTCTCCTGCGCCACCATCCCGCCCGCCAGCATCTCGCTGTACATCCGGAATGTCGTCAGCGGCGTGCGCATCTCGTGCGTCACCGCC
>CAYXNI010000015.1:0-17559 GCA_964466285.1 uncultured Planctomycetota bacterium
TCACGTGGCACTATGAGTACGTGATGCACAACGGCACTAACGCGAAACAAAGCCGGATCGAGCTCAAGTAACAGCTTGTGACGACAAGAACGCACGTCCCAACACGACGGTCGTCTGTGTTGGCTGCAAGACGATCCCCATAGAGAACTAACTCCACATTGCCAGGGCCGCGATTTCAGCCGGAGTTCCTGGCCTCTGCCAGGATGCCCGCCCATCTCGCCAAGGACGGTTCTCTTACCCTTTGCAGTCTTGGGGTGCAAGACTCGCTCGAGCGCAAGGGCGTGAACACGACGATGGTCTACACGCACGTTATGAATCGCGGGCTGGCCGCTGTGCGGAGTCCCGCAGATTCGTTTTGGCCGCCGGTACGAGGCGTGTTATATTGGTCAGTATGACACGGTGCTCTAAATGCGGGCATCTTCCGCAGCATATGGGTGCCCAGTGAGTTATGCGGGAATTTCATGAGATGTAACAGGCGTGTTATACCGCAGTCATGGCGGTGTGTGGCTGTGGTTAGGCTGATCCATGTAATCATGACTAGAATGCGAACAACGCAGGAGGTGTAGATGAAAGCCATATTGATATGTGGGAGCAGAAACACAAATGGTCAGACAGCCCGGGCCGCTGAGGCGGTCCTGAGAGGTGTGACGAACGCGGCAGGCTCCGTCGAAAAGGCATTCCTGCCGACTCTCAAGCTGGAGCATTGCCGTCAATGTAATGACAACGGCTGGGGTTTGTGTCGGCAGGAGGGCCGTTGCGTAGTTGACGACGACTTCTCCGGACTGGTTGAGAAAATAAGACACGCTGACGCCGTGGTGTTTGCCACCCCCGTTTACTATTCAGACCTTAGTGAGAGCCTGCGCGCCTTTGCCGACCGCCTGCGTAGAATATGCACGCACGAGCTGGGCTGTGCGTCCGTACGTGGCAAACCGATGATTGGGTTGTGTGTGGCTGGAGGCGGGGGCGGGGGCGCTCCTGCCTGCTGTGTCAGTCTGGAAAAAGTCATGGCCACGTGCGGGTTCGATATCGTGGACATGATTCCAGTCCGGCGTCAGAATATTGAAGCGAAATTGCGGGGACTCGAACTGGCCGGACAATGGCTTGCAACACAGCCGGGATCAAAGTAGCATAGAAACGGAGATCATCGCATCGTACCAAGGCCGGCTTGGCAGGCTCGCCACGAAGCGGCCTATCCAAGTCGTTGGGAGGATAACGAATGAGAGGAGCCGTTATGAATAGAATGAAGCAGTGTTCGCTCCTGGCCGCAGTTGTTCTGTTAGTCTTTTGTGTGGGCTGTATCTGCCCACGGGGCGTTGAGTTTCAGCCACCAACTACGGGTGCAGCAAGACCTTGGACCGGTCGGCCTTTCAACAATGATCCTATGCATTTTCAGTTTGCCATTGTGAGCGATCGGACGGGAGGCGCACGCCCTGAGGTTTTCAACAAGGCCATGCGGCAGCTCAATCTCATGCAGCCGGAATTTGTAATGTGCGTTGGCGACCTGATTGAAGGCTACACGGACAATCGCGGTGCGCTGAAAAAGCAGTACGATGACATGGACGCAATCCTGGGCAGTTTAGAAATGCGGTTCTTTCGCGTGGCGGGCAATCACGATATTAGTAACGGCGTGATGACAGAGGTTTATCGTGAGCGCTACGGGTCGCCCTACTACCACTTTGTCTACAAGAACGTGCTGTTTCTCGCAGTCTGTACCGAGGATCCTCCTCAGGCCAGCATCAGTGACGCGCAGGTCAGGTACATGGAAAACGTCCTTCGGGACAACAAGAGCGTGCGGTGGACACTTGTTTTCATGCACGAGCCTTTGTTTATCGGGCAGGAAGGCAAACTCCACGAGGGCTGGGCGAAGATCGAGAAGATGCTTGAGGACCGCCCCCACACTGTCTTCGGGGGGCATAATCACAACTACGCGAAGTACGAGAAGCACGGGCGAAGCTACATTCGTCTGGCAACAACTGGCGGAGCCAGTAACTTAAGCGGCATTGGGGAGGGCAACTTCGACCATGTCGTGTGGGTCACGATGATGGAGCAGGGGCCCAGAATTGCGAATTTGATGTTGAGCGGAATACTCCCCGAAAATGTGAGGGTGGTGAAATAAACCATCCCACCATACGCGCCGGCGGACCCGCTTTGGCACGCGCTGTGTAGAATATCATGATGCCCTATACGCCTCCTCGACGGCCCCGTGTTTTGCGGCAATGCGAAGGGATTCCTGTACCTGTTCGGGTGTCGTGCAGGGATCGAGGTGAACAAGCAATCCCCTCGGCTGCAGCGCGGCGAGCAACGCCGCCAGTTCCTTAAGGGAGCACTCCACGTAGACCAGCTTGCCTCCGGCCTGGATGCGGCGCAGCAGGGGAATCCAGTCGAGCGCGGTGCCGCCGCCGTCGCCGCGAATCCACTGCACACAGTCCAGCTCGGGAATCTCCAGCAGCGCGTCGAGGTGCATCACGGCCCGCGGCCCGTCCAGGTGATACAGGCTGTAGTCGGCCCACTGCGCCATCGCACGCACTTCGGGCACTACGTACCGGCGAAAGAGCTTAGGCGAAATATTGCACGAGACATCGCACTCGCAAAAGACAACGCGCCCCGGCGCCCAGAGCCAGAAGAGCGTCCACTGGCCGCCGTCCTGCGGCAGCATGGACTCCATCTCCTCCGCCATGGCGAACCACTCGGGCAGCAGGCGGTCGCGCAGGGACTCAACGGCGGCGGGATAGTCGAGCAAATCCATGAGGAACGCGGCGTCGCCGCGCATCAGCGCCATGGCCTGGATCACGCCGCCCAGGTAATAGACCAGGCCATACCGCCGCGCCGCGCGGGCCGAGCAGGCAATCATCTTCTCCCGATAGGCCTGCCAGCGCGAATCGCCCCGCCAGCTCGTCACGTCGATCGGGTCATCTATGGCTGTCATGCACGGGTGCGTCCAGACGGTCTCGCGGCGGAATTCCATCGGGCAACCAAGAAACGAGGCAATGCCGTGTCCCACGCCCGTGTCCATGCACGGAGCAAGATCGGTGAAATAGCGCGCGTGCCGGAACAAAGTCTCATAGCGCGTCAATGCAGCCGCCGTGTTACAGTGATACTCTTTCCAGTCCGTGTCGTCCGGAGGGACGTCCGGGCGCCAGGGCGTCCTCTGAGCGGGAATGCGGATGATCGGCCCTTCGAGCGTGCCGTCCCACCAGGCTTTCATCCGTTTGAAGAACGGCTCCCAATTCCGCTTGAACTCGGGTGCGTACCCCGGCGTCGGATTCGTGTGTCCGTGTTGCGTCACGATGTCGTCCTTCGGTTTTATCGCGGCCGCACATCAATCAAGAGCGTGTTCCCCACGATCTGCCTGACCGAAGGGGCGAGCATTAAGGGTGACAGGGACCATTCCCAGCCTAACTATATCGGCACCTGTCAAGGCAAACTTGTGGGAGACTTGCTTAGCAACCTGCTAGTTGCCCTCTGGTGGTTTTTCCTGCGCCGTCAATTTCCCCTTTTTGAGGAAGATGAGGGAGACGAGCACGCCAATCACGAATCCCCCGCACATCACGAGCAGGATAGCCACGGCGATGGGCATCGTGACCGTGACGAACAGCAGCCGGCCCGTGACCTCCCCAGTATTCTGGAGTATGACGATCATGCTGAAGATAGCGAGAACAATAAAACCTATCAACTTAAGTCTTGCTTTCCGCATCAGCCGCCCTCCTCACAGGTACGTGAGCCAAACCGGAGGAACGGCGATATTTTAGCACTTCCGATGCGGGGATACAAGGCTGATCGCTTCGCACGTTTATACTCCCCCACGTGAGCGCCCCGGCATGCACCTATTTTTAGCGGCCACTCCCGTCGGTTGCCCCGTCCTCATAATCACACACGACGGCCGGCGTGTTCGCGTCAACTTCCCCGCCGTGCTCCTGATGAGTTTCGCAGGCATCGCCCCAGCCGTCGTGGGCGCGCTTGACCTGGTTGACGACCCGCCGCCGGAATTCAGTCGGAAGTCGTAACTTGTCGGGCTGACGGGTTGTTGTGTTCTTCTGGTGTGATAGGCACACGGGGAGCGGGCACGCCGTGAGGATCAGAAGCGGCCGCGCAGGGTGGAGAGGAAGACTTCGGGCTGGTTGGCCCAGTGCTCGGCTTCCCCGGCCGTGATCTGTCCGCCGTTGACGAGCCGGACGAGCGATTTTTCCATCGTGCACATGTGCTCGTTCGCGCCGGTCTGGATGGCCGAGTAGATGTGCGGGATGCTCATCTGGCGGATGAGGTTGGCGATGGCGGGGGTGTTCCGCAGGACTTCCATCGCGGCCATGCGGCCGGAACCGCTGCTCCGGGGAATGAGCTTCTGGGCGACGACCCAGGTCAGGGCGAGTGAGAGGTGGGCGGCGATCTCGTCCCTGCGGCCCTCGGGGAACATGTCGGTGATGCGGCTGACGGCGCCCTTGGCGTCCCGGGTGTGCAGGGTTGCGAAGACGAGGTGGCCGGTCTCGGCGGCGGTCAGCGCGTTGGCCATGGTCTCCTTGTCGCGCATCTCGCCGATGACGATGATGTCGGGGTCCTCGCGCAGGATGGCGCGCAGTCCCTCGGCGAACGAAGGCGTGTCGCGGCCGACCTGCCGCTGGGAGATGACGGAAAGCTTGTTCTCGAGGAGGTACTCGACCGGGTCCTCGAGGGTGATGATGTGGGTGCGGCGCGTCTCGTTGATACGCTGGATGAGCGAGGCGATAGTGGTCGATTTGCCGGAGCCGGTGATGCCGGTGATGATGACGAGCCCCTGGCGCATCGCGGCGATGTTCTGCCAGACGGCATCCTCGGGGAACCCGATGGTTTCAACCGGCGGAATCTGGTTGGGGAGAACGCGGACGGCCGCAGCCAACCCCCTGCGGTCGTGATAGATGTTGATGCGGAACGAGAGGCCCGGGATGGCATACGAGGCGTCCAACTCGTGCGCTCCGTCGAGTTGCGGCTGCCGGTCAGCCGGCAGCATGCCGACGACGAGCTTGCGGATAAGGTCGTCGGTCAGGCGGTCTTCCTCGCGCTCGCTCCACGGCATCATTTCGTTGTCGACGCGGTAGTAGGGCGGTGCGCCGGACTTCAGGTGCAAGTCCGAGATGCGGGAGACGCCGTCTCGGAGGTTTTGCTTGAACTGGCCGAGCAGGTCGATCATGCTCAAGGCGCGCCGCACGCCGTCCGGGCAGGTGCATTCGTAGATCTTCTGGTGCATGGGTCCGTCGTTGTCTTCTGTCATGGTTTCTTCCTCGGCGCACCCTCTCGGTCGGCCTGGAGGCTCTCGACAGGTCCGGCCTGGTCGGCAAAGCGCACGCGTGCACAAGGTGCACGGGAGCACTATTATTGTCGGAAGAAAGAGGGGGCGGTGAACCGCGAAAACCGAGGTCAGCGGGCAGGATGGACGGGGCGGCGACGGAGCGGTGGAGCGGTTGATGGGCTTACCCGGGGGCCTTTGCGGGCTGACCGGGCTTTTAGGCCGGCCGTTCGGCTGGTGCGTTTTCGGCGGGTTCTTCGGCCGGGCGTTCGGCTGGTGCGTTTTCGGCGGGTTGCTCAGGCGGCTTCTCGGCGGGCGGTTTGGGCGGCTCCGGTTTCTTCGGCGGGACGGGCAGGCCGGCGCCGATCGCGAAGACGCGGATCGGCTTTTCAGCGACGAGCAGGCGGCGGACTTCGTCGGGGAGCATATCCGTCGTGATGCTGACAAACATCTTGCACAATCCGTCGTCGTTGATCTCGACCCGCTCGATGGGTACCACGCGGCAGAGCCGCTCGATGTCGGCCTTCATGCTGGCCCGCTTCTCAATCAGTTCGCCGGCGGTGATTCCGCTGCGGAGCCGCAGGTTGGATATCCGCTTGACGAGGGTGTTCACGGCATCGCTCCGGGCGTTCTCGCGCGCCATCGCCACCTGCTCGGGCGTGAGCACCATCCCTCGCGCCTCGCGGAACCGCCCGAGGCGGAGAGGCCGGGCTATGGCGGCGGCCGGCAACGAGACGGCGACCTTGTAGGTCACGCCCTCGACATCGAGACTTTCGCTGACCAGCTTGCCCTGCATCAGGGCGGCGTTCAGGGGCTCTCGCAGGTCGGGATGCTGGTCGAGGAAGTCCTTTACGGTGACGCCTTCGTCAAGGAGAAGCTCCTCGACCTTCTTGCCCAGGGCGGTGTAGGCCAGGGCGGTGGCCCGGCGGCGGGCGTCTTCCTTCGCCCGTTCAGGATCGCGCGACCGCTCGACTTCGGCGGTGCCCGCGGCCTCGATCACGGAGTCGACCCACGCCTTGACCTGGTCGGTCACGGGGCCCACGGCAACTGAGGCCGCCCTCATGGCCGCGTTCTTGTCAGCCACGCCGTCCACGCGGATGAACGGCGGAAGGTTCCGCAATCGCCCGCGCAGTTCGTAAGTGAAGGCCTGCGTGTTCAGCTCGACGACGATGTCAACCGGGCCTTCGGGCTGGAACACGGGGCCTTCGACGACATAGGCGCTGCGGAGCGTGACCTCGACCCGCTCGCGGACTCGGGGGTCTGCGGCGGCCAGGTCGCCCAGGGTGTTTGTGCCGCCCACGGAGAGGGCGTAGACGACGGTGCTCAGGTTGGCGTAGGCGTCGGATCGCGCCGCGGCAAAGCCCAGCAGCTCGTCGCGGGTCAGCTCGGCCGCTCCGGCCGACGGGGCCGGCAGAAGCAGGGCGGCAAGCAGCACCGCCGACGTCAACACAGGCCACGTCACGTGATTCATTCGGATCATCTTTGGGTCCTCACAAGCGCCGTGGAGCGGCCAAGACGGCCAATTCGGGCGGCCACCCACTGGATTATACTACGGATGCAGCCCGAAATGCGCAAGGCTTTTCGGGGCGTTCCGTCACGCCCGTGTGTGCTGGACGAAAAAGTCCACGATCGGCGCCGGATCGTCGAGCCCGTGGGGATGATGATCCACGCCCGGCTTCACGATCACCCGGATGTCGCCGCCCATGGCTTCGTAGCGCCGCTGGAGGACGAGCGTGTTCTCCTTGAACGGCACGGCCGAGTCGGCGTCGCCGCAGACGTGAAGCAGCGGGATGTGTGCATCGGCCAGCGGGCGGAGGGTATCAACCGGGTTCCCGGGGTAGGCCAGGGCGTCGTCTTCGAACGCGAAGCCGTAGTCGGCCTGGAGCTTGGCCCAGTCGCCCGGGCTGCCGGGGCCGGTTCCCTTGCCGCCGGGCCAGCTCTTGAAATCGCAGACCGGGTTGTCGCCGTAGATGCAGGCGGTCTTGTCCGGGTGCTCGGCGGCCCAGCGATAGGCGTAGAGGCCGCCGCGGCTGATTGCCATGAGGCCGGGCCGTTTGGCCAGGCCGCGCCGCCGGGTCAGGTCCTCGTACAACGCCGCCCACTGCCGCATCGCGTCGGGGCAGCCGAACGTGTTGCCCACGGCCATGTGCGCCAGGTGGAACCCGCGGTCGAGCAGTGCGAGCTCGGTCGCGGGAAGGTGGCCGAAGAACTCCGCCACCCAGACCCACGGGTGGCCGGGGAGGGCGCGCTTCGGCGCCACGACGAGGCAACTCACGCCGCCGACGGCGTAGTCATAGCGGTCGTATCCGGCGTAGTCGGACCTGGTGTAACATTCGAAAGGCTTGCTCACCATATGCTCCGTACTGCGGCAGGTTTCTTGTGGCTAGAGGGTGATTCGGTGAGCGCTCACTGTTTCAACGTGGCCAGGGATACGTATTGGCTTTGACTGCTTGGTAATTTGCATCAAGTTCGGACTCAAGGAACACGAGAGCCGCGATGCGGCGAACCATTTCGGTGACGTATTCAACCTCTTCCATTTTCATGGTGCGCCCCAACAACGGCTTTTCGCGGTAGGAGAGCCATTTCTTGATGACCTGGTATCCGCCGATGGTGTAGTCCCACACGCGTTCGGGGATGTTTTTCCAGTAGGCGACACCGTTGAGGAACACGTCGCGGGTTTTCTTTCCCAAAACAGGGATCGCGTCCGCCCCGAGCGCTTCGCGCTCGGCGTCGGCGTAAGCGCGCTCGGCCAGCTTGCCCTTGCCGGGCATGGTGACACTGCCTTTTCCCGCGTGGCCCCAGCCGGCGGTCAGGTCGAGGTCGCCCGCATCTGGGTTGAGGCTGCCGCCGCCCGCGCGGGAGATCACGCCCAGCGTCTTGAGTTCAGACCGGATGCGTCCTGTTGTCACGCCGGGAACCTGTTTCTCGGTGTCGAGCAGCGCGGCGATCTTCTTCCCGAGTTCGGCCGACGCCCGCAGCAGTCGCTTCGAGTTCGGCAGCGGAATCCGAGGCCAGTCCTGCCGAATGCCGTCCGCATTCTCCGCCAAGTACGCAGGAGAATAGCCGACAGCCAGCGCGTGCAGCCAGATCAGTTCCGCCGCCTCACTGTCCTTGTCAGTATCCGTGATCCTCAGCGTGCGGAGGTACTCTCGCGCCGTGGCGGACAAGTTGGCAGTGGAGTAGGCCGCGGCGGCCTCGTGGACAAAGAACCCCTGTTTCTTGCCGTTATGCTTATCCTTGGGAACTGCAGCCAGGCGAACCCGCACAGGGAAATGCCGCGCGTGCCCGGAAATGAAATCGTAATCACAGACGACCGAGGACAGATAGAACGGCGGGCCCTCTGGCGTCTTGTCCGCAGTATCGCGCGTGATGAAGAACTTGTTATGAGGGATGTCGCTCTGAGCCATGAGTTCCGGGCTCGGCTCACTGAAAAGCGGGCGGAGGTTTTCGAGATAGCACCATCGTGCATCGAAGGGTTTGAACGGATATCGCACGATACACCGCTCGTCATACGTGAACTCGCTGATTATCTTCTTCCGTGCGTCGGGTCCGACAATACGATTGCCGGTCATCATCAGCGACGGGTAGATATTGGCAATCTCTTCATTGGCTACTCTTGGATCAAAGTACTTCCGCATCCTGACCGCCAAGGGATACTTATCAATGGATATGAGGGCCAGCGCCCGCCGCTCGATAGGACCATTGTACGGTTCCTTCGCTGCCAGGGCGGGCACTGGCGGCCACGACAAGTATTGCCTGGACGCGTGCATTGGCGGAAAAGAGAATCGATTGATCTTCTCCGGCCGGGCGGCCTCGTATTCTCTGTCGAACCGTTTCCGCTGGAGGCTTTGCAGCAGGTCAGAGCGCTTCGATGCCCCCCAGAAATGCCGGAAACGTGTGACGGGTTTCGTCTGCCGGTTTCCTTTTCTGACCATCAGCGCGATGGCGGTTCCAACACGAATACCCTCTTTGTTCTGTTCCGTGGAAAAGACGCTGGGGTCCGGCTTGCCTTTCGGTGTGAGCTTTCCCGTCTCGCGGCTGTCGCCGTTCATGCAGTCAAACCAGAGGTTGTCGAACTCCCTCAGGAAGTTCTGCCGCATGATCACGAACGATGGGTCGCTCAGGTAGGAGAAGTTAGAGATGTAGCAGAGGACGCCTCTTCCGCCCTTCACAATGCGTCGCTCCGCGATGCGGAAGAAGCGAACATAGAGATCGTCGAGGTTGAACTTCTTGATGCCCCACCCGCCTTTTGACACTGGCTCGCTCAGCAGGTAGTGCCGGACCTTCTTTTGAGGCTTGTCTCTTGCCCCACCCTTGGTCGCTTTCCCCTCCGTGAAGTGGACCCCTTTGTAGTCTTCGACCAGTCCTTCTTCCTCTTCCGGGCTTGTTCCGGCAAATGCGTTATAGGGCGGGTTGCCAAGAATAACGAGTATTGGGGCCTTTTGCTTGACATCATCAGCGGCGTCCCGTTCTTTCTGCAACTCGGGGAAGGCGACAATCTGCGCCTTTGGCCCCTTGGGCGGTTCCCAACCGGTCAGCGCGTTGGTGAGGTAGACGGCGGCTCGCTCGCTCTTGTCGTCCGAGAAGGGAGCGCCGAGGCGCCGGAGCAGCAGGCCGATTTGCATGTGCGAGACGACGAACGGAGCGGGCAGAATCTCGAACCCGAAGACGCGCTCCATCGCCGCCTGCTTCAGCCGCTGCGCGACGAGCGCATCCGTGCCTTTTTCCTTGAGCGTGTCGTGTATCCGTCGCAGGACCTCGACGATGTACGCAGCGGTTCCGCAGCAGGGATCGAGCACGTAGACATTCGGGTCGGCCAAGCCGTCCTCGATGCCCAGTTCCTCGCGCAAGACGGTATCCACACGGGCGACCTGGTACTGGACGATTTCGGGTGGCGTGTACCAGACGCCCAACTTCTTGCGCAGTTCCGGGTCGTATGCCTTGAGGAACGGCTCGTAGAAATATTGGACCGCGTGTTCCTCTTCGAACTGGTCGAAGAACGCCGCACGGTCGACACGGCTGAGCACGGCTTCGGCCCAGTCGAGCACTTCATCGAGCCCGAGGGGCTTGAGCTTTTGGGGTGTGGCAATCTGGTCGAAAAGACTGGCGATCATGGGGACGTGGAGGTTCCAGGCGGCTTCCCGCCAGTGGAACCGGCGGCCCCCGCCGAAGCCGACGTTCCGCGCCCACAGCACCCACGACGAGAACACGCCGTAGAACAGGGTCTGGACAAGGGTGGCTCGGAAAAAGTGATCGCCGTCGGCGCCTTCAAATTTCATGCCGAGCGCTTCTTCGAGGCCCTTGCGGAGCGCTACAAGGCCGGGGATGCCTTCCTGCGATTCCACCCGCATTCTCGCTTCACGGGCGTACGAAGCGAGGAACCACGCAACGTCCTCCGGGTCCTTAAGCGGAGCCGCGTGGAGGATGACGCGCCTGAGGAAATCGAGAAAGGCGTCGCCCTGAGCTTTCGTAACCAAGCGGGGATGATGTACCTTCTCCCAAAATTCCGGCTCACCCGGAGCGAGACGATAGGTTTCCAAGCGGACCGGCTGACCGTTCTCGTCCTTGCCAATCAGGACAAAATCGCGGTAGTTGGTGACGAGGACCTGGCCATACTCCTTCCAGTAGTCCGTCACCTGCCGGCTTTCCACGGTGACCCAGGCGTCCTGTCCTGTTGCTTTGACCTCGATGGCGCCGCGGGCGGGCTTCTGGCCGCGAAGAGGTTCGGCGTCGGATTTCTTCTCAAACTGATCCGCCGTGAACAATCCGCCATCCGGATGTCCGGCGCCTCGGTTCTTCAGTTGAATAACGCAACGGACCTTGGGCTTAAGTTTCTTGCCGATTTCATTGAAAAGATTCTCCAGCGCTCCGTAGTAGGAAGTTTCGTCCACGGCGGCACCGGTTGCGTGGATATCGCGGAGTTGCGCCAGGTAGCTTTCCAGCGGGTGCAATTTCCGCCCCCCATCAATTGAACCGAAGGATGGATAAACGTTAACCTATTCTCGCGCTGCACAACTCGGTGTCAAGCGCAAGGTGCTGAATTGGGATGCAAGGGAAAGAAACCTCCGCCCGCGCTCCCGCGCATCTCGCTTGCCCGGCTGCGCATCAGCCCCTATAATCTGTGCGTGCTCTGTGACTCTGTGATGAGGAGATCAAGATGAGCGAGGCTCGCGTGCGCATCGCGCCGAGCCCGACGGGCGACCCGCACGTCGGCACGGCGTATATCGGGCTCTTCAACATGGCCTTCGCCCGCCACACGGGCGGCAAGTTCATCCTCCGCATCGAGGACACCGACCGCGAGCGGTCGACACTGGCGTCGGAACAGGCCATCTACCGCGCGCTTCGCTGGGTCGGGCTGCGCTGGGACGAAGGCCCGGACGTCGGCGGGCCCTGCGGCCCGTACCGCCAGTCGGAGCGCGCGGACATCTACAGGAAGCACGCCCATCAGCTCATCGAGACCGGCCACGCCTACTACTGCTTCTGCACGCCCGAGCGGCTCGAGGCGATGCGCGAGGGGCAGAAGCAGAAGAAGCAGCCGCCGATGTACGACGGCCTGTGCCGCGGCCTGCCCGCACACGAGGTCCAGATGCGCCTTGAGCGCGGCGAGCCCGCCGTCATCCGCCTAAAGGTCCCGCACGAGGGCGAGACCTCGTACGTCGACCTCATCCGCAAGAAGGGCGAGCCGGTCGTCTTCCAGAACGCCGTCATCGACGACCAGGTCCTGCTCAAGTCCGACGGCTTCCCCACGTATCACCTGGCGAACGTGGTGGACGACCACCTGATGGAGATCACCCACGTCTGCCGGGCCGAGGAGTGGGTAAACTCGACGCCCAAGCACATACTATTGTATGGGGCGTTCGGCTGGGAGCCGCCGGCCTACATCCACATGCCCCTGCTGCGGAACCCGGACAAGTCGAAGATCAGCAAGCGGAAGAACCCGACCTCGCTCGACTGGTACCGCGAGCAGGGCTACCTGCCGGAGGCGATGCTGAACTTCCTCGCCCTGATGGGCTGGTCGGCCGAGGAGGGCAAGGAGATTTTCGACGTGGAGACGATGATCCGCGAGTTCTCGTGGGAACGGGTGGCGACGAGTGCGCCGGTCTTTGACCTGACCAAGCTCGAGTGGCTGAACGGGATGTACATCCGCCGGTTCTCGATCGACGAACTGATCGAGCGGTTGCGGCCGTTCACCGCGCCCGGCCGGCTCGCCCCCGGCGAGAAGACCCGCAAGATGATCGCGATCATCCAGGAGCGGCTCAAGACCCTGGGCGAGTTCGACAAGTGGACGTGGTTCTTCTTCACGGACGAGTTGCCCTATGAGCCCGGCCTGCTGGTCGCGAAGAAGACGACGCCCGAGCAGGCGGCCGCGTCCCTGGCCGCAAGTGTCGATGCGTTCGAGAAAGTCGAGGACTGGCGGCCGGAGCCGCTCGAGGCGGTGGGACAGAAGCTGTGCGAGCAGTTTGGTCTTAAGCCGGGCCAGGTCTTCATGGCCCTCCGCGTGGCCATCACCGGCAGCACCATGTCGCCGCCGCTCTTCGAGTCGATGGAAATCCTCGGCAAGGACCGCTGCCTTCGCCGCCTGCGCGAGGCGCTGGCGAAGATCACGAACACATTCTGACAGGATGAACGGGATTGACCGGATATCCCGTGAATCCTGTTGATCCCGTCCAAGATACGACATCCGAGGAGCACAGGTCATGAAAGTGGCCGCCATCACCGGCCCGCGTGAGTGCAAACTGGTCGACAAGCCCGATCCGAGGGCGGCCGAGGATTTCGCCGTCGTCCGAATCCTCTCGGCGCCGATGTGCACCGAGTACAAGGCGTACGCGAACGGGTGGCAGACCGACTGCCTCGGGCACGAGGCCGCGGGCGAGGTCGTCGAGATCGCGCAGCCGGGCAGGGTCAAGGTCGGCGACCGCGTGGTCGTCATGCCGCTGTACCCCTGCGGCAAGTGCCCGCATTGCCTGGCGGGCGAATACATCCACTGCCACAACACGGTCAACGCGCTGGCCATCTGCGGCTGCGAGGCCGGAACAGCCACTTACGCGCAGTGCTGCCTGAAGCAGGACTGGCTCCTGCTGCCGGTCCCGGACGGCGTAAGCATCGACCACGCTTCCATGGCCTGCTGCGGGCTGGGGCCGACGTTCGGCGCCATGGAGCGGATGAACGTGCGCGCGTTCGATACGGTGCTCATCACCGGGCTCGGCCCGGTCGGCCTCGGCGGCGTGATCAACGCCCGCTGGCGGGGTGCGCGCGTGATCGGCGTGGAAAGCCATCCGTACCGGGCGAATCTGGCGAAGGAGCTCGGCGCCGATGAGGTCATCGACCCCGGCGCGCACGACCCGCTCAAGCAGGTTCTCGATCTCACCGGCGGCGTCGGCGTGGATAAGGCCGTCGATTGTTCCGGCGTGCCCCAGGCCTGGCGCCTGATGATCGACGCATTGCGCCGCCGCGGCCAGGCCGCGTTCGTGGGCGAGGGCGGCGAGCTGACCATCAAGGTCAGCAGCGACATGATCCGCAAGGGCATCACGCTCCACGGCCAGTGGCACTGGAACCTGGCTGACACACCGCGCCTGATGCACATGATCGCCCAGTCCGCGGGCCAGCTCGACAAGCTGATCACACACACCTTCCCCATGGACCGCGTGCGCGACGCGTGGGAGCTCCAGGTCGCCGGCAACTGCGGCAAGGTCGTCCTGCATCCGTGGGAATGACGGGAGGAGGCGAGCAATGACCAAGTACAAAGTCGCCGTCATCGGCTGCGGGCATCGGGGCGAGGAGCACATCCGGGCGTATGAGTTCATCGACAACGACGCCGACGAGGACGCGTCTCGAAGACGAGACGATGACGAGTAAGATCGGGGACATGTCCCGCGTGTCTGATTCTCCCCGCGTTCAGCGTGTCGAGTCTTTGCCGGGGATCGACGTTGACAATCACGTGGAAAACCATAGAATGTGCGCGGTAACAATACTAATGAGGGCCGAGGGGGATGAATGCGAACACATCGAAACTGATGTCGCACGTGCAGGAAGGCGTGACCATCGTCCGCTTCACCGACACCAAGGTCATCGATCAGCGGAACATCAACCTGATCGGGGCCGAGCTGGTGGAGATGGTCGAGAAAGGCGGCGTGCGGAAGATGCTCGTGAACCTGGAGAACGTGCAGTACCTGTCGAGCGCCGTGCTGGGCAAGCTGATCTCGCTGGCCAAGTCGCTGCGGATGAACAAGGGCGTGTTGAAGCTGTGCTGCATCGCCGCCCCGATCTTCGAAGTGTTTGAGATCACCCGGCTCGACAAGGTGTTTGACATCTATAAGACCGAGGCCGAGGCTCTTGAGGCCTTCCGGCCGGGGAGCGAGACGTAGGGACTCCTCGACGGGATCGACAGGCTTCAGAGGATGGCGCCGGTGCGAGGCGCGGCGCGGCGCGAAACGGCGCGGCGGCGAACCGTCTCGGAGCCGTTCGGTCAGCCGGCTTGGTCCGGCCAGAGCGTTTTGTTTGCCCGGCGGCGCCCTTAGCTCAGTTGGTAGAGCAACTGACTCTTAATCAGTGGGTCGAAGGTTCGAGTCCTTCAGGGCGCACCAATCTCCCCGACACAACCACGCGGCATCAGCGGGTACCTCGATCCTACACTTGTGCACAGACGTTTTCATCGTGTTTGGTACTGACAGATGCATGATCATTGACACTGGAGGCGGGGGACAGCGCCATGTTTCCGTTGACAGGGCCAGTTTCGCTGATGTATATTTGAAGCCATGCTACGAAATCTGCTGGCTGTGATGCGGTGCGTGGAACGGAACCCGGTTTCCAGCGGGTCCGGCGCGGCGTACATTTGATCGTTCTACCCACCCAACTGGAGAGGAGACAAGAGTATGGTAGTTATGAAACGGGCAGTTTCAGGGCAGTCGCGTTTGCGAGTCAAAGCGTTGCTGTCGATGTTCGTGATGTGTGCTGTGACAGTCGGCACGTGCCTTGCCGCAGACCCCGCGGTTCCCGCGCCGCCTGCCGAGAATTACCCATGGATGTCCATCGCAACCTGGCACGGCATACATGAATCCTTTGTGAAGAAGACCAAAGCAGACAAAATCGATCTCCTTTTTCTGGGAGATTCGATCATGGAACAGTGGAGAGAGAATGCTGTCTGGAAGAAGCACTACTCGCCGCTTAATCCCGCCAATTTCGGCATCGGCGGCGATCTGACCCAGAATGTGCTATGGCGAGTCGCTAACGGTGAAGTCGATGCCATCAAACCAAAGGTGGTCGTACTCCTGATTGGAACCAACAACACTGGAAACGATAAGGCGGAGGATATCGCTCGCGGCATCACCGCCATAGTCCAACTTCTTGGCAAGAAACTGCCGGCCACAAAGGTACTGCTCCTGGGAATCCTTCCGCGCGGCGCCGAGGCGAAGACACCCCTGCGCGACAAGATCGCTGCCGTGAATGAAGTCATCAGCAAGCTGGCAGACGGCAAGAGTGTTTGGTACCTTGATCTCGGGCCGAAGTTGCTGGACAAGGATGGCAAGCTCCCAGGAGACGTCTCGCCCGATTCGCTGCACCTCTCGGAAAAGGGATACCAGGTCTGGGCGGAGACGATGGACCCGCTGTTGAAGAAAATGATGGCAGTAAAGACCGCCACTGGGTCGGCCGCAGGAATCAAGTAATAACGGCTGCGAGTCAGGTCCTGAATGTTTTGTAAATTCGCATCTCCGTCTTCTCCGTTCCCCTCGTCTTCTTCTTGTGCGTGCGGGCGAGCGGGGCCCCCCGAAAAAGCCCAAAGCGAAGCCCGCACGCTCAGGCGGCATCGTTCTCTGCTTCCTCTTCCGCCGCCTCGACCTCCGCCGCAGGGCCCAGGTCGAGGTCGAGGTAGCGGCGTTCCTGCCATTCCTCGCTCGTCTCCATCGCCAGCGCCGTCACCAACCGAAGACACGAGCCTTCGCTCGGGAAGATGACGGTTTTACGTTTGACTGCGAGCTTGGCAAACAGAACCGGGTGGAGCTGAGGTGGAACGGCTCAACGGGTTCCGAAAAGCGGACCGGCCACTGCTCAGGTCCGCCGCGCTACAAGATTGTCGCGTGGGAACCGTGGCGGAGTATGCCCTGACCGCCGCCGCAGAGTGGCCCCCGTTGAGCGGTCTGCCGCGGCGGCTACGCGTGTTTGAAGCCGGGAAGTAATCAAGAAATTCCGAACCGTGACGGAGACAGGCCGCCGCGCTTGCATTCCCGCGCCGCGCGCCCTAAAATGGCCGGCGTATGGCAGACATTGAACCGAAAATCCTGAAGGGCTTCCGCGACTACCTGCCCGAGCAGATGGTCCCGCGCCAGCGGATGATCCGGACCATCGAATCGGTGTTCGAGCGCTACGGCTTTGCCCCGCTCCAGACGCCGGCAATCGAGTACTCCGAGATCCTGCTCGGCAAGTACGGCGCCGACGCGGAACGCCTCCTCTACAGGTTCATCGACAACGGCGGGCGCGACGTGTGCCTCCGCTACGACCTGACGGTGCCGCTGGCCCGCGTCGCCGCGCAGTACGGGAACCTGCAAATGCCGTTCAAGCGCTACCAGATCGCTCCCGTCTGGCGCGCCGAAAAGCCCGCCAAGGGCCGCTTCCGCGAGTTCTTCCAGTGCGACGTCGACATCGTCGGCTCGCCCAGCCTCCTCGCCGACGCCGAGTGCGTCGCCGTCGACAACGACGTCCTGACCGCGCTCGGCGTGCAGCGCTTCGCCATCAACATCAACAACCGCAAGATCCTCACCGGAATGCTCGAATCGCTCGGGCTGGGCGTCGGAGACGACGAGGCCGGCCACGCCATCCTCCGCACCGTCGACAAGCTGCCCGCGATGGGCGAAGAAACCGTACGGCAGCTCCTCGCCACCGACAACAAGCTCGACGCAGCGTCCATCGACCGCCTCTTCGCGTTCCTCGGCATCCGCGGCACGAACGACGAGATGCTGGGGAAGGTTCATGACCTCATCGGGTCCTCGGTGGCCGGCTCCACGGGCGTTTCTGAACTGCGGGAGGTGGTTTCGCTCGCCACCGGACTCGGCGTCCCGATCGAGCGCCTCAGGATCGACCTGAGCATCGCCCGCGGCCTGGACTACTACACCGGCTCCGTGTTCGAGACCTACCTGCTCGACCTCCCCGGCTTCGGCAGCGTCATGAGCGGCGGACGCTACGACCGGCTCATCTCAACGTTCCTGGGCCGCGACATGCCCGCGGTCGGCATCTCGGTCGGGATCGACCGCCTCTTCTCCGGGATGACCGAGCTCGGGCTGGTGAAGGACTCCACACGCCGACCCGCG
>CAYXNI010000016.1:0-16547 GCA_964466285.1 uncultured Planctomycetota bacterium
AATGGTAGGGCAAGAGCTATCGAATGAAGGACCGCATCGAACCGCGAATCCCCCCCGCCCGCCACCCCCAGCGCTTTTCAAACCGGCCGAATCGGGCGCTTTTCAGACCGGCGCTGACAGGGTGGAGCGGGATGGCCCGTGGACGCAGCCAGAGGCATGTACAGCCGCCCAGAATCGACGCAGACGCGGAGGCCGATGGATTTTGGCCTACCCCCGCGAACGGACGCGGCAGACGCGCAGGGGAAGGTCGTCTGCGTGGGTTGCGGGCGGCCCCGAGTGTGCTATGATCTGTGGGCGACGGCGGGATTGTGAGGGGCGAAGCATGAGGACTTGCGGACGGTGCGGCGGCGGCGTGATCGGGCGGGCCACACAAGCCCGGTATTGTTCGCCGGAGTGTAAGAAAGCGGCGTTCATGGAGCGGCGGCGGGCGGAGGAACTGGCGAAACGCGGCACGGCCCAGGCGACGTGCGGGCAATGCCACAAGCCGTTTCAGGCGGGGCGTAAGCCGGCCCGATTCTGCTCTGCCGCCTGTCGTCAAAAGCACTACCGCGAGGCAAGCGCGGAGCGGCTGGAACGGGCCGGCGGCAGCTGTTGCAACGCCAACGCACCACGCCGCCGCGCGTATTCTCACGGGTTTTGATTGCGGCTGGACAAAGAGAGGATGACAACCTGACACCGGGACGGGCGGCGGGGCATCGAGCCTGGGGCGAGTCGCGTCCCCCATCGAGCCGCGACCTTGCGACGCGGGGGGCCCGAAGC
Organism: uncultured Planctomycetota bacterium; assembly: GCA_964466285.1. Taxonomy (GTDB): domain Bacteria; phylum Planctomycetota; class PUPC01; order PUPC01; family PUPC01; genus CAYXNI01. The sequence goes on from CAYXNI010000016.1 coordinate 760, forward strand.
AGCTAAGCTGGGTCAAGGCCCCAACGCAATGCGCTCACAGCGAGCAGCAGCATTTCAACCAGTATTCCGTCTACTGCTACCAGAATCGCAAGATCCAGTGTCTTGACCGCTTGTTCCAAAGAACCGGCAACCCGCTGTTCGAGCAGCTCAAGAACCGCGTAATGCAGATGAACTTCTACACGCAAGTCACGGATGGCCCGTACAAGGGCGCCATGGCCGAGGCGATCGCCGATCCTTGGCTGGAGCGCAACCAGGGGTTTGAGTGGCGCGGCAGCCCGTATACCAGCGAACTGATCGCGGACCTGATGTTGCAACTGATCGATATGGATCTTGTGAAGATCACGCTTGACAAGGGGCAGGGGCAGGGATAGCCTCTGACCAGCGGTTCAGAGTGTGCCGGTTTTTGCGCCAAGAGGGAACACGATGGAGACTTGCGCGCGCGGGGACCGGGGTATCAGCGGCGGTTCGAGTCCCGCTCCCCCGAGCTGCCGTTAGAAGTTTTTATGAGTGGGTATACCCATTTCGAAGGGTGTGCAATGAAAAGGATGTCGTTCTTGTCCTATGCAAAGCAGAAGCTAATGTCGAGGGTCAGCGTTCTGCCTTGTTTACCACAGAAGGGGAAGAATGTCCTGGCAGTGGCCCTGACTGCAGCCGTGCTGGGGTTTGTGTTGAGCGGATACGCGGACCCGGAAGACAACCCTGTATCAATAGAGACCTCTAACAAGTATACCCCGAGCCCTCAGAATGGTGGGGGCACGTGGGTGCTCGGGTCTGTCCAGGTCGGATACGTGGAGCCGGCATATAGCCCGATTTTCATTGAGACCTTCGACAACTATGTTCCCGGTCTTCTTGCAGGCCAGGGCACATGGGCGCGGAATTCTTCAGTCTGGGGTGGAGGGGCCAGCCCTCTGGTGTCAGCGGGACGGGACAAACACCTGAAGGGGGACACGACAGCGCAATCCGGAACTGCCGCAAACTGTTTCTTCCCGAACATCTTTGCCAACGGCAACAATGCGGGCAGGATTGAATTCGACTTTCGCCGCGGCGTCCTCGAACTGGATTTTCTCGTTGGACCGGCAACCGTGGTGAATGGATCCGCTTCGAACGTGCTCGACCAGTCTATCGGCGGACAATTCTCCTGCTACAACGATGGCTGTTTCACGCCCAAATACCACGGTGGCTATCAGAATCCGCTGATCATTTACCGGCCATGGCAACCCGGTACGACCTACCACTTGGTAATGGACCTGGTGAAAACCGGAAACATGGTAACGGTCACCACAACGATCGACGGTGTTCCGCTTGCGAACCTGTCTGAAATATCCTTCGCAAATACCGCACCCCAGGGAATCAACTCGCTGATGATCCGGGGTTCTGACTACGTAACTCCGGAGTGTGGGATCGACAACATCAAAGTGTCCGTTCCGTTCAAGACGAAAGGCCTGTCGCTACCCCAGCGATAGCCTCGTGTGCCTTGTATGACTTCGTTGACAGCCAGAAATCTTAAGCACATGACGATACGGACGTTCACGTTTGCGGTGATCCTGATTCCCGCGGCTTCTTTTGCCGCGGAGCATCCTCCGCCCACGCCATCCGCTTTTCCGCGGGCCACTTACGAGCTGACCATGCTGTGGCAGCGTATCCGCGACCTGGGCCGCCAGCCGGACGTGCAGATGTTGCCGACCCCCGCGGCGATTCAGGACGCTGTGTTGCTGAGCGCGGAAACCGACGCCATGCTGGACGAGGACCCGCTCCTCCAGCAGTCTTACTGGAGCGCAATTGACCAGATACTGAGGACCGCGAAGGCAGCCGATCTGCTGCCGCTGCGTAAACTGCAGGAGGGCAAGATAAGATCTCTGAGCCGCGCGATCCACCAGACGGGTGAGGCCGCCGAATCGGTGCGTCTGTTCCGTCGCTACCCCTGGGCGCACAGTGCGCAGGAACTGCTCGTAGAGTTCGCCGAAGACGCGCTGCGCAATGGCCGCCCCAACTGGGCGGCACGGTCTTTTCAGGATGTCCTGACCCATGCCGATGACCCGGTGGTGCTCGCCCAGGCTCGCGTGGGGAGCTGGCTCGCACTGGCCGGGACGGCGGACTGGCGTGACGAGTTAGAGCGCGCCATGTCTGTCGTGCCGGACGACACGATGCTGCCATGGCGAGGCGGCATGGCGAAGGCCGCCGACATCAAAACGGCAATTCGGATGCCGCTTCTGTCCGCAGACGTCCCTTCGCCCCCGCCGCTCTCAAGCGTGCGACGGGTAAAGGTCCGACTGCCGGCGGCATTTGCGGCAGTTGAACCGGTCGCGCCCAACCAGCAGTTCATTTCTTCAGGACTTGGGGCCTGGACCATTCGGCGAATCGAATCGGCAAGCGACCTCTTTGTCGTGATCGGTTCCCGTCATGTCGCCTGTTACGACGCGGGCATAATGAAACTCCTCCGGCTCTGCGGTACGCCTCTTTGTTCAGACCCGTCCTGGGTTGAACCGGTCTGGCGCCCCGCCATACTTGGTAGAAGTTGGAATACCGCCATTGGTGGCCGCGACGGGCTGTCTTCCAGGTGCCCGCTGATCTACAGCATGAAGGTGAGCACCCGGACCGCGGCTTTGGAATACGACGTGGCCGCCTGGGATGCGGGTACCGGCCGGATGCGTTGGAGCACCGGCGGGCGCGACGAATGGAAAGAGCTGCTTCTGCAAAGCGAGCCGGTTGCCGGCGAGGGCTGTCTCTACGTATTGGCAACAGCAAGAAAAGGCGCGGGGAACCTCCCCCTTTACCTCGTCTGTATGGACAGCGGGAGCGGCGCCATCGCGTGGCAACGGCTGCTGGGCTCTCTGCCGGGCGACAATCGCCTCCGGAACATTACCCTCGCTGGCGGCACCATAACCCTCTGCCATGGTGCGCTTTACGTTTCAACTGATCTCGGCATTGTCGCGTGCTGCGATGCGCGCGACGGGGCGCTGGATTGGGTACGGATCTATCCAAGCAGTCTGATGGACGAGCACGCCGCGATCCAGTACCAGCGCGATGGCACGGCGCCATTGGTGGCGGCCGACAAGGTTTTCATCGCGCCACGGGACCACACTGGAGTCATTGCGCTTGAATCAACGACTGGCCGGCTGCTCTGGGAGAGCGTAGGGGTCCCTTCCGGGCAGATTATAGGCGTCTCAGGGCAGGTTCTCCTCACCCAAGGCGATGGTGTTCTGGCGGCGATCAATCCGGCCACGGGCGCCAACATCTGGACGAAGGCTCTCGATGACGCGAGATCTCCGCGCGCCATAGTGGCTGGCGAATACGTGCTGGTAGCTGCAGGGAATCGTTTGCTTCGCTTCCTGGCCTCAACAGGTGCCGTGGCGGATGAACTGCGCCTGAATGGTGAGGCAGGGGCTGCGTTCGTCCTGCTCGCCGACGGGTCGCTTGCGGAATTCGTGGAGGAGCCCCTGCCCGATCCGGTCGAGCATCCGGGAAGTGTCGCCGGGCCGCTCCGGCTGCCGCTGGCCGAGCAATGGTCGCTGCCTTGCGAATCTCCGCTACTGGTGTCGGGGCCAGCCGGCGGCGCGGGAACGAGCATCTTTGGAATATTATCCGACCGGCTGCTTCTCTGTGTCGACGCCCAGCGCGGACATATTGTCTGGCAGAGCCGGTTGCCCAACCGCCCGGACTCGGTGGGGTTCCATGGCAACCTGGTCCTGGCCGCGCACGATCGCACGCTCACGGCGCTGAACGCGGCAAGCGGAGCGACGGAATGGGTGCTGCGCCTTCCTTTTTGCGCGGATATCGTCGGCGGTGACGCGAGCGTGCTTTTTGCGGGCGAGTTGACGAAGGCCGGCACCGTGGCGGCGATCGAGCCCGGCACCGGCAAGACGCTTTGGCAGAAGTCGTTCGGGGACGATCCCAGGCTTGCCGGCGGGCGACTGGAATGGATCCGCCTGCAAGGGGAAGCAGCGGGGCCGCCGTTGCTGCACGTGTACTGGAACTCAGCTTCCTTCGGCAACGAAGGGAACCGGCCGGCGGAGGTGGTCGTGGATGCAGCCTCCGGCGGCGTACGGGAAGTAAAGCGTTTCCTGCCGGGCGAGCCGCAGTGGCCGTCGCAGATTGCGTTCAGTGATGTCCGGACTTACGTGCGCCTGCGGCAACAGCCGCCGTGGCCGAGCCGGGGGCCCTTCCTGCCGGACGCCATTGCGTACGTGGGAGACGGGGCGCGGGCGCACTTCGCGCTTCTCACACAGGGACAGGACCTGTACGCCGGGTTGAAGCTGGTCATGGACGTCCGGCCGGAGATACAGTACTGGAGTTCTGCCGGGCTGCACCCGACAGCCGCCGGCCCGTTCGTAAGGCGGATTGGCCGACTTGACTTCTTTGACGCGACCAACTCATGCACGACATATGAGCTGCCGCGGAATATCCCCGCACGCACCGCCTGCAACATTCTCGACTTCCGGGTAGACACAGGCACAGTTATGGTGGTGTCGGGATCCGGGAGCGCATTGCCTGAGTCGACCGGGGAACGCTACCAACCATATCAGTGGAACGGGCTCCAGGATTGTACCGGGAAGGGACTTGTCTCACTGAAGTGTTTCAAAGGTCTGATCCAGATCGGCCATTCTACGATGCAGCTCCCGGAAGCAGGATCGAATCCTACGGCGACACTTCTGAACGGGCAGGTCAAGCAGCACTATCAGAGTTCACGCATTCGGATGAGCAATATTTCCAGCCTCGGGTGGTCCAAGTATGATGTCTATTTGTATGGATTCGGAGGGACGGTCGCAATTGAAGGTGTTGCCACGCAGAAGTGCGCGACGGCCGACTACAGCCAGGCGGTCAACCGGACAACATTCATTCACGGCGTCAACTACGTCAAGTTCGCCGGCGTCACCGGTAATGCGTTCACGCTCGACTTCTCCGAATCTGCGTTTTCCGCGATCCAGATCGTGAACACGTCTCCCTCCGCATCGAAGGACAAACCGGAAGGTCTTGGCGTCAACTGGACTGGCGGCGGGCCCGGCCTGCTTCCAACCGACGTTGTCGGCGCCGAAGTTGCATGCGGCAACTGGTATAACATCAATGAATACGACCTGATTTCCGGCGGCCTCACGACCCCCCAGCTTGCCCGGGCTGTCATGAGCGTGGATGTCTTTGATCGTGCGACCGGGCGCCTCACCGGTACACAGGAACTGTCCGGAGCCAGGGCCAGGGCGCGAGGCGCTGGTTACACAGACCAGGCCAGATTGCTCGATGGCGGGCTGCTCACAACGGATGCCATGGGCGTATACTTTCTGCGGTCCAAACGAACGGACGCAAACCCGTAGTATGCTGGTTCACAAGTTCACTCACGTACTGGCCGAGTCACGAGATTCCTCGACTGCGCTCGGAATGACAGTGGTGTGCCCCGTTTAGCTGTACCACTTGCTATGGGAGAACCGGTTGCCAGAAGTTTCTTGCCTTGTTCCCCTGACCTCGACCCTTTTCACCCGGCCTTGATGTACCACCCCTGCCGTTCTTGTGGCTCCGAGATACCTCCGAAGGGCTCGGAGATACCTTTACGGTGAGGTATCTGATATCGGAAAGTGGGCCGAACCGGCTGGGAATGCTGGAGAGACGGTCCGGAACGTCTCAGAACAGTACCGGGCCTTGACTATAAGGTCAGGATGTTATGGTGGAGGTTCAGGCGCATGAGGATGAAGGTGAGTAGGACTGCCTGCATCACCTGGTTCCTAGCTTCGACCTGCCAACCTGTGGGCGCAGTGTAGACGTTATGTACGGCGGGGTGAAGCGTCGGACGTGGTAAATGGACGAACGGACTGCCTTGACGCTCGGCGATGGAAAGAGTAGGTTACGCATGGGCCTTAACCGGGAACGGCCGTACACATTCGAGGCCGTTACCGGCGTTGCGAATCTTTGACGACATACACATGAGTGCAGAGCATGAGACCGGATTGCACCGACTGGTTCAAACAGGCTGGCTGGGGCGTCTTCACTCACTACCTGACCGACGCGAACATGAGCGCCGAAGAATGGAACCGGCGCGTCGACGCCTTCGATGTTCCCGGTCTTGCCCTCCAACTCGAAGGAATCGGCTGCCGCTATTACGTTATCACGCTGGGGCAGAACTCCGGCCACTTGTGCTCTCCCAATGCCGCCTACGACCGGTACGCCGGGATCCAACCGAGCAAGTGCTCCAAGCGCGACCTTGTCGCCGATTTCCACACCGCGCTTGCGCCCAAAGGCATCAACCTGATGCTTTATCTCCCGTGCCAGACGCCGAACGCGGAACCCCGCGCACAGAAAGGATTCGGCCTGCCCGAGGGAAGCAAGGACCAACCCATCGACGAAGTCTTCGCGCGAAAGTGGGCCGAGGTCATCCACGAGTGGTCCGCACGATACGGCGACAAGGTGGTGGGGTGGTGGTTCGACGGCGGCTATCAGCATATCCACTTCAATGACTCCATCGCGCGCATCTACAGCGATGCGGTCAAACGGGGAAATCCCGACGCCATCGTAACCTTCAACCCTGGCATTATGCTCAGGCGATATGTCGAGGCCGAGGACTACACGGCCGGCGAGATCAACGACCCCCTGAAGGTCGAGTGTCCCGGCCGATGGGTGGGTGCGTCGCAGTGGCACATGCTCAGCTACCTCGGCCCATCCTGGTGCGCCAGTCCGCCGCGTTTTTCCAATGTGACCGTTATCGAGATGACGCGAAACATCATCGAGAACGAAGGCGTGGTCACCTGGGACGTCCCGATCCAGGCGAACGGGTTGATTCCCGAGCCTTTCATCGAGCAACTCGCCGCCTTGAAGAACGAACTTGCCAAGTGCTTCTGCACCCGCTTCAAAGGATAAAACATGCGCACGGGCATTTCACGGCGGGGATTTCTGAAACTTGGCGCTGCGGGCGCCGTCCGCGCGGCGGGAAGTGACGCATGGCGTAGGTGTGGATGATCGACGGTTAAAGACAGGACAGGAAAGTGCAGAATGATGAAGAGACCTCGGAATGCGGCGAACGTGCTTTGTGGCGCGATGGTGGTTGTGCTGGGTCTGGCATCGTGGCTCTGCGTGAACCCGGCGCAGGGAGCCGATTTGAAGCTGCTCCCGACGCCAAAGTCGGTGAAGGTTGAAGGCGGCGAGATGCCGCTCACGGCGGCCACACGAATCGTGGCGACAGATCCGAAGTTGATGCCGCTTGCCAGGATCTTCTCCGGCGAACTGCTCACCATGACGCAGATCCGGATGGAGCCGGTCGAGGGCCCTTCGACTGGCTCAGGGCAAGGGGAACCGAAGGCCGGGGACATAGTCCTGAAGATCAATCCGCAACTCCGAGCCGATAACGAAATCCTGACGGTGCAGAATCGGGAAGTAAAGAAAGTCCGTGATTACGCGCATACCATCGAGGTGGGCGATATGTGTGTGGTCGAGGGCTGGGACTACCGCTCAGTCTGCGAAGGCACCTCCACGCTACTGCAGGCCCTCATCATCAAGGACGGAAAGGCCTCCCTGCCGAAGATGGCTATCAAGGACTGGCCATTCGCGGATTACGCCGGCTTTATGATCGACTGCGCCCGGCAGGATGTCTCGGTTCACGCTCTCAAGAGTTGTGTGATCGGGATGCGGTTCTACAAAGTCCGTTACTTGCACCTGCACCTGTCCGACGACAGCGCTTTCATGTTCCCGTTGCGGAAGTGGCCCCAGGTCGGAATGTATAACGACGCCGCTATCGACAACGGGGATCCCGGCAAGGTCTGGGATAGGGCGGAGTTGATCAAGCTGGTCGAGTATGCCGACGCCCGCGGCGTGACGCTGGTGCCGGAGCTTGAGACGCCCGGTCACTGCGGCTGCTATCAGGCCGCGCTGAAGCCGGCGCTGGGGGACCCGGGACCGCGGATGATGGACATCGCCAACGACAGCATCTACCCGAATCTGGAAGAGATCATCAACGACATGTGCGATGTCTTCAAGAGCTCCCCGTACTTCCACATCGGCGGCGACGAGATCCAGTGGGACTGGTACCGCTCTGCGCCTCACGTGAAGGCGTATCTCAAGGCCCACAACATGCGGGAGATCGACAAAGGCGGCCAGGACGACCTGCTCAAGCAGCATGTCCTGCGGCTGAATGAGTTCATCAAGAAGCGCGGGAAGAAGACGATCTACTGGGGCGGCTACCAGGGTCCGCCTCTGGACCCGGCCATGACCGACTGCATCGTCTATTCCTGGTACGCCGGGGCGCGGGAGGCGCAGGACGCGGGGTTCACAACCATCACAGTGCCGTGGGAAATCCGCGGGCCTTGGGAGAAGTGGAATATTTTCAGCTCCAACGCCGATATGCTCAAGCGCACCGACAGCGTGCTGGGGGCCTGCCGCGTGGCTTGGGAGAGTGAATCCGAAGGTTACGTGAATGCTCACATCTGGGGCCAGGGCCGTCAGCAGGGAACATGGGCGGTGGACACTGTGAACGCAAGCCCTGCGGCAATCCAGGAATGCGCGAAAGCGTGTGACGTAAACCTGAATAGGCTGCTCCGGCCCGTCACCTTCAACATCGAGGGCGTGTGCGAGAATGGAAAGTATACCGGTCCATTGACCATTACGATGCCCGGCTCCGTTCCAACCGGATGCAGCATTCACTACACGATGGACGGTACGGAGCCGACTATGAAATCGCCGGTGTACGAAGGCCCCTTCAAAGTCACTGGTACACTGCGGCCCCGTGCGGTCATCTTCGACAACAAGTCCGGCGAACCGATCAGCGGGTATATTTTTGGTCCCAAGACGGCCTACCGTGGATTCGAGCAGAACCTGACCACGGGTAAACCCGTCGAGGCCAGCGGACCCAGGAACGACAAGGAGCCGGCTGAGATGGCTGCCGACGGTCGGGTGGACAAGTCTCAATTCTGGGGCTCCATCCCGTCCCCGCAGTGGTGGAAGGTAGACCTTCAGAAGGAATACCAGATTGACCGCGTCCATGTCGTCCCGTACTGGGACGGCGTGCGTTACTACCAGTACACGGTGGAAGTTTCCACGGACGGGAAGGATTGGAAGCAGGTTATTGACGCGAGCAAGAATGCCGAAGTCGGAACCGAGAAAGGCTACCTGCACAAGTTCGAGCCGACGAAGGCCCGCTACGTGCGGGTGAACATGCTCAAGAACAGCAAAAACCCGGCTGTGCATCTCGTGGAGGTGCGAGTATACGAGGCGGGAAAGTGACAGCGCCTGCCGGCAATGCCGACTGATTCCGGTGGTGCCTGGCGACTCATGGAAGACCGTTGCGGACCGAAGGCAACCAATCGTCCGTCAGCAGGCATCCGTTGCCCAAGGAGCCCACTGATCCGTTCAGAGAAGAGGTCGGGCGAGCAACTTTGATAGGAATGAGCTGTCTAGGGCGTGCAGGAGACAGGTCTCTCGTGTTACTCAAGCTTCTCTCGTGGTTTCTGATTTCGTCTTGGGTTGCGTCCGCCTGCGCGGGTTCGGAGGATACCCCCATGATTCACGTCGTCCCCAAACCTACGAAAGTCGCTGTTCAGTCGGGCAAGTTCAAGCTGAAAGCAGACACCGTTCTGGTCGCGGACCGCGAGTCCAGACCTGCGGCGGAATGGCTGTCGGCAAAGCTCGGTCCGGCAACCGGGTATGTGCTCGCCGTACGCGAAGGCGAAAGCGCCGCAGCGAACTCGATCCTCTTCACCGTCTCCCCGGCCGCGTCGCTGGGACAGGAAGGTTATGAACTCACGGTGGCCGCCGATAGAATCGTCGTCCGCGCGGGCGGAGCCGCCGGCGCTTTTTACGCTTGTCAGACAATCCGGCAACTCCTCCCGCCACAGATTGAGAGTTCCGGGAAGGCGGCGGATATTTCGTGGACGATGCCATGCGTAAAGATCGAGGACACACCCCGCTTCGGCTGGCGCGGATGCCTGATCGATGAGGCGAGACATTTCCTCGGCAAGGAGACGATCAAGCGGCAGATCGACCTGATCTCTTCCTATAAGCTCAATCGCCTGCACTGGCATCTTACGGACGATCAGGGCTGGCGGATCGAGATCAGGAAATATCCGAAGCTCACCGAGGTCGGCGCCTGGCGTGGGGCCGACCGGTACGGCGGTTTCTACACGCAGCAGGACATTCGTGAGATCGTCCAGTACGCCGAAAGCCGGCACGTGCTGATCGTGCCGGAGATCGAGATGCCCGGCCACGCGGGGGCTGCCCTGGCCTCGTATCCGAAGCTCGGCTGCCGCGGAGAAGGCTACGCCGTCGGCACGAGTTGGGGCATATACAACGATGTCTACTGTCCGGGAAATGACGAGGTCTTCACATTCCTGGAGAATGTTCTCACCGAGGTGATGGACGTGTTCCCCGGTCCGTACATCCACATAGGCGGCGACGAGGTGCCCAAGGAGCGCTGGCAGAAGTGCCCGAAATGCCAGGCCCGCATCAAGGCCGAGGGGCTCAAAAACGAACACGAGCTTCAAAGCTATTTCGTCAGGCACTTCGACAAGTTTCTGCAAGACCACAAGCGGCGGATGATCGGGTGGGACGAGATTCTGGACGGCGGCTTGTCCGAGGGCGCAGTCGTTCAAGCATGGCGCGCCACGGACGAGGGAATCAAGGCGGCTAATCAAGGCCGTGACGTGATCATGTCCCCCACCAGCGATTGCTACTTCGACTACGGATACGACGCAATCTCGCTTACCAAGGTCTACGCCTTTGAGCCGATCCCCAACGAAGTGAAGAAAGAGAAGACCCATCACATCCTGGGCCTTGAAGGCAACCTCTGGAGCGAGAACATACCCAATGCCGCGCGGCTGGATTCCCAGGGCTTCCCTCGCCTGTGCGCTTTGGCCGAGGTCGGTTGGTCACCCAAGGAATCCAAGGACGCGGCGGATTTCGCCGAGCGAATGAACATCCACCGTCAACGGCTCGATCTGCTCGGCGTCAAGTACAACCGCGATGCGAAGATTGTCTCGTGGGGCAAGACGATTGGGCAGTGGGAACCTGCCCAGATCGCCAAGGAGTTCAAACCCGTGGAATGGGACATCACGAAACTGGCGGTGAAGCCGGGCATCTACGAGGCAACTCTTAAGTATAGGGCAGGCAATTACGGCATCGACATCGAGTGGGTGGCCCTGCTTGAGGACGGCACCGAAGTGGCGCGCGATACCCACAAAGGGTTCAGCGGGTATAACAAGGACAACATCACGTACCGACTAAACCTGCGCAACGTGAAGCCGCAGGCGAAATACGTGCTGCGCGCAAGCATCAAGGGAAACGGCGGAACCGACTCAACCGGCGACGTGCTGGTACTTAACCCATAGGAATGAGTTAGCTCAGGTTCTACACTTTCAATCGCCGGTGCATTCAACAAGCGGAGGAGATAATGACTGAAGACACTACCGAGCACAAGTCGTCCAGTGGGGTCATTGGGTGTCAGTTGTCTGATGCGCAGAAAGCGGCGCGCTACAATCGTTTTCGCTATGACCCGGATCGATATTGGGGTGGCTTCCCCAAGGAGGTACCGGAGCAAAGGGGGAACGATGCCTTTCCGAACTGGGCCATAGGCCCGTTCACCAAACATCCGGCGAACCCTGTGTTGTCTCCATCCCCTGACGGCTGGGATGTCGGACACGGAGGCGGAGTGCATAACGGCTCGATCACCCGCCAGAACGGGAAGTTCCACTACGTCTACCGCGGCTGGATGCCTCATCCGCCTACTGTCTACGACGAATGGCTTTGCGGGTACTATGACTGGGTGTGCGATATCGGCCTCGCGGTGAGCGATGACGGTGTCCATTTTGAAAAAGACCGTGCGCACAGCCCCTTCTTCCGAACAGGCGAAGACAAGCGATTCAGTTTCGAAGATGTCAACCTGGTTGAGCACGAGGGGGTGTACTACCTGTTCTGCAACCGGTGGGAATGGGAGCGGTTCAAGGACCCGACCTGGAACGGCGTGTACCTGGCCACGTCCAGAGATCTGGTGAATTGGAACAAAGTCGGGCTTGTGTTTCCCGGCGCCAAGACGATGCATCGCAATGCCTGCGTTCTTCAGAATCCGCAGAACCAGGCCATCAGGATAAACGGCCGATTCGTAATGTACTTGAACTTTCATATGATTGCCTATTCGAACGATCTCATCCACTGGGAATCAGAGCAAATCCCTGAGAGCCGTCACTGGCCCGGAGGAGAGGGATGCGTCGCCCTGTGCGATTACCTTGACGGTGATCCTGATGCCGTGCTGTTGTTCACCGGCGGCCATCATTCGGGGCATTTCTACGCGATTGGCGAGGTGTTGTTCTCGAAGAAGGATCTGACGAAACCGCTGGAGTGGCTGCCGCGGCCGGTGATCAGCGCGGATCCGGCGATTCCGTGGGAAGATGGACGCTCTGCATTGCCGCCCCACGAGCCCGTATCCTACTTTCGGGACACGGTGTTCTTAACGGGGCTTACCCGGCATGATGGGAAGTGGTGGGCGTATTACGGAGGCAGTGAACGTTACACCTGTCTGGCACAAGCGCCGGTCAGGGGCTGATCGGGGCGTTTCGCCGGATGTCCTCAGCCCAGCGAGGCATTGAACCGCGCCATCAGATCCTCGCGGGAGGACGCGGAGGAGACGTTGACGGCCTGTCCGTGAATGCTTCAAACCGGTGGGCGGAACCTGTTCCTTGCAGGATCACGCCCCCATGCCAGGCGAACGTCCCCCCTTGTTGGAGCCAGGAAGAAGCTTGTCGATCTCCGGAACCGCGATAGAATCATCGAAACGGCCCACGACGGTCGTGGGCACGAGGCTATCTGGGAAATCCCAGGGGGAATCGCAGAGGAGACGGCAATGTTCTACAAGGCACGATCCAAAGAAACGGGCAACATGTGGGATGTGTGGGTGTTTTACCACAACGGCACGTACTATCTCTACACGATATGTAATACGGGGAAAGGGAAAGACATCTGGGACGCCGATAATTTTTCGATGGCAAGCTCTCAGGACGGCGTGCACTGGACGGAAATCGGTCCGGTACTTGCGAGAGACGAGGGCAAGACAGGGATGGGTACCGGTTCAACGTGGCGCAACCCCGTCCTCGACGGGAATCCGTCATTCCAGATCAACTACTCCTGTCATGGACCTGAGCGACAGACCATCTTCTTCGCGCAGTCCGATGACCTGATTCATTGGACCAAGTGCGGCCCGGCGTACGAGTTTGTGCAGGACGAACGCTGGTACGAACGCAACGGCCGATGGGACTGCATCTGGACGATCGCGCGCCCTCGCGGAGGCCTGTTTGGTTACTGGACGGCGACACCGAAGAAGGAGACATGCGGTCAATTCGGGTTCGGCGAGTCGCTCGACGGCATCACGTGGAAGGCGCTCAAGCCGCCGTACGTGATCGGCGTCGGTGGGGGCGAGGTCGGTGCTATTGAAAAGGTCGGCGACCGGTACATCATGCTCTTCGGCACGAACGGCCGCATGGAGACGCTCATCGCAGACAAGCCGCAGGGGCCTTTCAAGGTGGCCACACGGAACCGGGTCTTCCTCCAGGGGCTGCCGCACACCTACTTCGCCCGTTTCTTCCAGTCGCCTTCGGGGCTGCTCGTCTGCCACCACTCCATCTCCCGCTCTTGGCAGGTTTACTTCGCGCTTCTTAAGGGGACGAACTTCGACAAGGAAGGCAACCTGCGTTTGACGTGGTGGCCGGGGAACGAGGCGCTGAAGCACAGGCCCGTGGCGGCCAAAACCCCGCCGGCCCGCAGCGCCGGTCCTGTCGCCATGCTGGGCTGCAAGCTTGATGCGCCATACGGATTTCTCCTCGAAGGCACGCTGCAATTGCCCAAGCCTCTTGGTGCGCCGCGTGGCCTTTACGTGGAATACGGACGGGACATCGGAATGGCGATCCTGTTCGACCACAGCGGTCGTGCTGAATTCGGCCCGATCCGGCCTGACGGCACGGGATTCAAGTCCGAGAAAAGCGTGGATCGGGAGACGCGATTCGGGGCTCCGGCCCGATTCAGGCTGGTCGTAAGAGGCCATCTGTTGGAAGTCTATCTAGACGACTTCCTGATCGAGTGCCACAGCCTGCCAAATCCGGCGACCGGGCGGATTGGCCTGATCCGCGGCGACCATGGCAGTTCGATCCGCGAAGTGAAAGCATGGGTGAATACCTGGCAGAAGTTGCCAAGGGATCCTGAGCCGCCGTTCGTCATCCGCGAGTTCAAGGCTAGTCCGATGCAGCCGCCGATCGCGGACATTGCAGCGGCACGGCCGCCACGACCGGGCTTGGTGCATCACCCCGTGCGCTTCATGGTCGAACACGAACTGGCTGATGTCCGGTACTTTCACGGCGGCGAGGACGGTCTCATTTATCTCGAGGCTTCCGCGAAGTTGAAAAAGGCGTGCAAGGGCTCACTGGCATACGGATCGGACGGCCCGGTAAAGGTGTGGGTGAACGGCCGTGCCGTAGACTGCCGGCCGAAGGCCACGAACCCGGCGACAGTCGGGCAATACGTTGTGAACGCGGCGTGGAGGAAGGGCGCGAACCGGATCACGTTCGCGCTGGCGACCAATCACGGCCGCGCGTGGGGCGTGCAGGCACGCGTGCTGCGCAACAGACCGCCTGGCCCTAAGCGCATGGCGTAGAGGCAATGCTACCTCGCTCAGAGGCCACAGAGAGAAGGATCGCTCGCGCAAGGACGCCAGGACCGCAGAGTCTAATGTCTATGTTCTATGGTCTGTGGTCTAACGTCTGTTGTCTCTTTCGTCCTCACCGCCTCAACTGTACGCCGTCAAGGTAATGAGACACCTTACGCGAAGGAGGATCTGTTGCAGCCGGGAACACAGCGACTACGGCTTCAGGTGTTGAAGACCCTGCCCCAGCCCGTGATCGGCAAGAACACGCCGGGCGCTGAGAAGATTCCAGGGGGGTTCGAGGCCGGTACCACGGTCAAGGTCACTATCGACGGCAAATCCGAATACCACCTTTTCTCCCACAGCTATCAGACACTGGATTGGTCGAGATCCCAGGCGGACCACTGGTTCTCAAAAGACGGATTCAAATGGCAACACGCAGGTACGTTGCTGACCCCCTATACCGATGAGAAGACCGGGTTGTTCTGTACATATGGCCATCCGACTCCATTTTACGTAGAAACACAAGACCGCTGGTATATGTTTTACAGTATCTTTCGCAATAGCAAGGCAGGTTGGGTTCCGCAGAATACGATCGTCTATTCGGCAAGATCCAAAGTAAGCGGGGCAATGGGGATCCGCGGGCCATGGGAGTTCCCGGGCGAAGTGGTCTTTATCCCAGGAATCAGTTCACCATCACCCAACATGGTTGCTGTTTCTATCAGCTGTCCGTTCCAGGTCAAGGACGGGGGCTGGGCAATCTTCTTTTGTCCGTCGATTGGTGAGGATCATCCCATTCCGATGCTCTCTGCGACTCAACGCTGGCCGGTGGCGCTCAGTTTTGGCGCAAGTCCTACGGGACCCTTTACCTGCCTGGATCCATGTGAGCCTGTTCCTATGATCGATCCCTCTGATTTCACGGAGAATGTACTGCCTATCAAAGTTCACGGGCCGAAGAGCGGTCGTGATTACTGGGTTGCTGTCTTCGATTTTCTCGCGCCCGAGGTCACCGAGTTCACGCCAAAGAACGTATTCGGCTTCTCGTGGTCCGATGACGGCGTGCATTGGCCCGGGGAACATGGCCAGCTTGTCAACGTAGATGACGGGCTCGCCCCGGGCGAGCGAGGCTGGTGGCGCGGCGCGTGGGCCATCCGAACGCCGCACCAGATGATCGACGAAGGCGACGGCACCTACACCA
>CAYXNI010000017.1:0-16536 GCA_964466285.1 uncultured Planctomycetota bacterium
GCAGGCCGAGCATCCGTGCGCCCTTGTCGAACGCCTCGCCGGCGGCGTCGTCGATCGTGCTTCCGATGAACTCGATTTCCGCGGGGCCCGTCGCGTGGCACAGGGTTGTGTGTCCGCCGGACGCGACAAGCCCCACGACCGGGTACTCCAGCGTCGCGGGAGGCAGGTTGCCCGCATACACGTGCGCTGCCACGTGATTGACCGGGATGAGGGGCAGCTTGTGGCACCACGCGAAGGTCTTGCCCGCAGTCAGCCCGACCAGGAGAGCACCGACGAGGCCGGGACCGTTGACTGCCGCGACCGCGCCGAGGTCAGCCGGCGCGACGCCCGCATCCGCGAGAGCCTGCTTCATCACGCGAGTGATGACCTCGATATGGGCGCGACACGCGATTTCCGGGACTACCCCGCCGAACCGGGCGTGCAGGTTCTCTTGGCTGGCGACGACGTTCGAGAGCACGTCACGCCCGTCGCGGACTACAGCCGCCGCCGTCTCGTCGCAGGACGTCTCCACACCGAGGATGAGCATTTCATTTCGCCACCGGGGCTGAGACGGGAGGCGCGGGCGTTGCCGGGGCCGCGGCAGCCTGCCGCTCTTCCGCCAGGATCATCCCCTTCAGGGCATTTACGGCGGCCTCCAGCGTCGTGTCGCGGAACTCCTTCGCCTTCGCCTGCCCCTTGCCCGGGTCGAGGTCCGGCACCAGCTCCTCGATATCCGCGTCAGGCGCCACGTCTTTCGGGGCCGGCTTGTCGTCCTTGACCTCCGGCTGCTCCGGCTTCTCCAGCTTCTCCGGCGCCTCTGGCGTGTCGGGCGTCGGAGCGTGGTTCTTTTCCCGCACCTGCTTCAGATGCTCCTGACGCCAGTGCTCCCACAGGTCTATCTCGTCCTGCAATGTGGTCTTGACTTCGATGTCGGGCTCGATCCCCCACGTCTTCTGATCCGGATTGTTCGGATTGTGATGGATGAGGCGGCCCGACGGCGTGTAGTAGTGGGCCGTGGTCAGGCGGAGAGCCGACTTGCCGTCCTCAAGCTTGATCAGGCTCTGGACCGACGCCTTGCCGAACGTACGCGTGCCGACGATCAGACCCCGCTTGTGGTCCTGGATCGCTCCGGCCAGAATCTCAGCCGCGCTCGCGCTGCGTCCGCTCACCAGCACGGCGACCGGGAAGTTCGGGTACGTCCCTTCCTTCGTGGCCTTGACCACTTGCTCGCCGCTGGCCCGGCCCCTGGTGGACACGATCACGCCACCCTCGAGGAACCGGTCCGCAATCTCAGTGGCCGACTTCAGAAGACCGCCCGGATTGAATCGCACGTCAAGGACGAGCGCTTTCATTCCATCGGCCTGGAGCTTCTTCACGGTCGCGTCGAGACTCGCCGCGGAATTCTCCTGGAACTGGGTCAGCCTGAGGTACGCGATCTTGTACTTGTCATCGACGAAATGCGGATCCTTCACGCTCTCCAGTTTGATGATGTCCCGCACGACGGTAATGTCCTCGAGCTTCCCGCTCTCGTGGTAAACGGTCACCGTCACCGAGGTCCCCTTCTTCCCGCGGAGCTTCTTGATTGCGTCCTGCAGCGAAAGCCCCTTGGTCGTCTTGCCCTCGATTCGGACGATCCGGTCGCCCGCCAGGATGCCCGCCTTGAAGGCCGGAGTGTCTTCGATCGGCGTGATGACCGTCAGGACGCCGTTCTTGTCGGCGGTGATCTCGATTCCCAGGCCGCCGAACTCGCCCTTTGTCTCGATCTCCAGGTCCTCCTTCTCTTGCGGGGGCAGGAACATGCTGTACGGGTCCAGCGTCTGCAGCATGCCCTCGTACGCCCCGTAGAACAGCTTTTCCCGGTCCACCTTGTCAACGTAGTTGGCGTCCACGGTCGCCACGATCCGCGAGAACGTGCGGTACTGTTCGTACATGTCGGTCGGGGTCTCAGGGGCGGCAATGCTGAGGCACGACATCACCAGCACGCTGACAATCACGAAAACCAGGGGCGAGTTCTTCATGTCCAATGAACCTCCGTGAGTTCCGAGATTCTGGAAACCGCGCCAGAAGGCAGTCTATCAGTCCCCGTTTCGCGTGTCAACTGCGGCAGGAGTTCGTTGACCTGACAATAGACACTGCACAACGGACAATGGACACCGGCCACCGGCCACCGGACAATAGACCCTGGACCCTGGACAATAGACACCGAACACCGAACACCCAACACCGGACAGGCGACCGCAGTCCAGAGCCCATCGTCCACCTCGCGCCCCAGGCCTCCACCCGTGGCACAGCCGCCCCCGGCTGTGCGCTTTGTGCTTGGCGCTTCGGCTCGTCGTGTCCGTCGTGCCGTTGTGGTGACAGCAACACCACTCGCCTCGGCCCCCCGGGGCCGCCAATCAGATTGTCAAAGAACGCACACCGGCTCGTCCCGCAACGAAGGATTCGCCTTCACTTGAGACCACCACGATCGGCGGCCTCGGCGAACGCGGAACGGACCGCACCAGTCACCGGTAACACTGCGCTTGGCGCCCTGCGCCCGGCGCCCCGCGCCCGGCGCCCCGCGCCCGCGCACTATGGTACGTGGCACATGGTACATGGTCCCACGGTTGCATGGACCCGTGGTGGCATGCTCCCATGCCCCCATGCTCCCATGCACCCACGCGCCCGTGCGCCCGTGCATCCATGCACGCGCGCACCCCGGCTCCTGCTGCGGCTTACGTAGGCTGACGGAGAGGAAGTGTCTTACGTTGACTTCGTCCTAGCCCAAAAGAAACACGTCCGGCGGTGGCAGGCCAACTCTCCCCCTTCCTGGTCCTTGGTCTCTGGTCCCTGGTCCCTGGCTCGGATATGTCACCACGAAGCACGCGAAGATCACGAACGTCTCTTGGGAGCAACCACTTACACTCGGATTTCTGTCCCTCGGCGCCGCGCAGTATGCGCACAGCGACCTGCGGAATTGGGGCAATCGCCAGATTCGCCTTGCGATGGACTTATCTTCTTCGTGTGCTTCGTACTACAAGCTGGCAAAACTTTCTCCTTGTGAAAAGTTTTCTGGTCGCGGCCACGGGCCGAAGTCCCAGGGCCGTTCCGGACTCCTTGGCCGCTTGGCGGTTCATCTCTTCCCCTTCTCCCTTGGCGTTTTTGGCGTCTTGGCGGTTCGTTCCCTCTTCTCCGCCTCCTTTGGTTGCGGCCTGTGGCCGCGTTGCGTCCTTCGTGGTGAACGCATTTTCCGGGCTTGTCCACAGTCCATCGTCCATGGTCCAGGGTCCATTCTCTCCCGTCCATTGTCCCTAGTCCCTAGTCCATCGCGCATCCGCGTCTATCCGTGTTCATCCGTGGTGAATTCCTTCCTTCCCCTCCTCGTCCATAGTCCATTGTCGATCGTCCATTGTCCACCATCCACCATCCACCATTCCCCCACTACTATAGTCTATGAATCCCCCCAAAAGAGGAAGTCCCCATGTCGATTTTTCCCGGATTTTTCCGTCACCCCGCGGCCTCACGCGCGGCGGCCACCGTCACAACGTCCGGCCTGTCCTACACTTGCTGTCGTCCGGCGAAGCCTCTGGAGTGCTGCGGCCCGCCTTCGTGCTTTCAAGGTGACAGGCACCTTGAATACGGCCGAACCGGTCGAACCCGGCGTAGCTCTTGCCTTGATCTGAGTACTGACTTACGACAACAGGACACTACCGTTGTTTACCAGATTCCTTGCTTCGCTGGATCTCCTTATATAAAGGTAACCATTCTTCGTGCTTCCCCCACCGCATCTGGCCTAGCACCATTCGCCACTCCACTTCTCCGGTCATGCCATTCACATAGTAGCCGGTGTACTCGATCCCAAACACTTCTGGCAACGAGAATAGATAAGAATCGCCGACAAGAAGGTAGTGCTCACCCGTGACAGGGCTTCCTATATCCGGATGCTTCTGTTGGAATGCCTGAATCAACGAGAGGGCCTTATCCTCCCCTATTTTCAGTTCTTGAACCTTCTTAGCATATTCTGGGGTTCCCTTGAAACAGAGTTGGTCGTTGCCAATTATTTCTGTATCCCTTTTCCTGCACGTGCATGAAAAAAGAATCACGCTCGCGTAGATAACAACAAGGATAGCTCGTTTCATAGGTTCTGTCTCCTTCTTCCGGCTCACGGTGCCTGACACCGTGAGAATCCACAACTGTCGGACAGCGCGAGTGTTCTGACTGCGGTTTTCCGCCACGCCCCGTCCGCATCATCGCGTCGCGACAACTTGCACCACTCGCGCCGCCAGTCCTCATCCGCAAGCATTCTACCCCAACTTCGCACGTCAAGCAATCCGCTCGCGTCCTTTCCAGAGAAAGGGCGGGGGGTGAGACGTTGTGACCCGTCCGCTCCTGTCCTTTTCACGCTCGCGTCCGGTTCCGCGTTCGCCCGCCCGCCTGCCTGTCAGCTTGCACGCCGGATCGCCCGCCGGATAAAGTGGCGCAGGCGCTCTCCGTTTCTATATAATCCTAAACGTAGCGAAGTGGCCGGCGCTCCCAACGCATGCGGAGGCGGCATGTCATTCGTCGGACTGACCCTCGAGCTGGCTCCGAAGGCCGTACTGATCGCGGCCGTTGTCGGCGGCGCGCTGATGTGTTTTTTCGGTGCGCGGCTGTTGCGGCTGGCCCTCGGACTCGCCGGTTTTGCCGGCGGCGCACTCATTGCCGCGTACGTCGCGTGGCGGGTCACCGCGCCGGCCGGCCAAGTCGGTGCGGCGGTCAGGTTCGCGGAGATCGTCAGCGCGATGGCCCAGGCCTCCAATCCAGCCACGCTCCTTGCCTGGGCCGCCGTCGGCGGAGTCTTGGGGGCGGTCCTGTCGGTACTCGTGCAGTGGGTGGGCATGTTTGTCCTTGGCGTGTGGCTGGGCATCATGCTCGGGAACGCCGTCATGGCGGGCGCGACGACCAATTCCTACCTGACCGTCCTTGCGATCTGCGGCTTGGCCGGCGGGCTGCTGGCAGTCGTGATGCGGCGGACTATCCTCGTCATCTCCACGGCCTTCAACGGGGCGTTCGGGCTGATGTTCGGAGTCTACGCCCTGCTCAAGGAGTACTCCCCTCACGACGCTCTCACGAGGCTGCGGCTGCCTGGGACTGACGCCCTTGTCGTCATCGGCTGCACTCTGCTCCTTGGCGTCATCGGCGCCTACGTGCAGTTTGTCACTGGGTCCCCGGCGAAAAAGGAAACGCAGTAAGTGCATCCAAACGCCGCGTACATAATAGCACATACGCCGTGGCGCCGTCCGCCGCCGCACAGGCCCTGATCGGGTCGCCTGTCCTATCTGAGATTGTCGACGTCATAGTAGAATCGGGCGACTTCATCGGGCTTGGAGAAGTCCCACCGCCGAACCAGGCGCAAGAAGTCCCGCAGCGTCCTCCACGCTGGGAGCATGTGGAACTTTCGCACGCAGAACGTCAGCCTGCCGCGCAGATTGCGGAGTTTCCGGCCGCTTGCCTTGGCCGCCTTCTTCATCCGCAACGACATGTCCACGTCCTCTGCGGCGTACATCTGCTCGTTCCAGCCGCCCATGTCGTCGAAGTCGGAGCGACGCAGGTAATACAGCATGCAGCCCGTGCGGAGGACCCAGCAGAACAGCCGGACCAGGGTGACCGCGATCAGGATATTGAGGCTCGACTTCTCGGGCCTGAACCGCGTCCCGCCGCCGAAAATCCGCGGGTTCGACAGGTTGGCGTCGATCTCGAGGAAGAGATCCTCGTGCACAATGCTGCGGTCGGCGTCGACGAACGCGATGTACTCGCCCCGCGCGGTCGCCGCACCAGCGTTCCGCACCGCCGACATCTGGTGCTTGTCGAACGGGATCACGGTGCAGCCGAACGACCGCGCGATCTCGGCCGTCCGATCGGCCGACGCGTTGTCGACCACGACGACCTCGACCGACTTGCCGGTCGCCCGCTCGTACTTCGTCTTCGCGCGCCCGACGGATTCGAGCGTCGGCGTGATGTATTTCTCCTCGTTGTACGCCGGAATGACCAGAGAGATGGCGATCGTGGCGCCGGTTGACTTCAGAGGCTGGGCGGCTAGAATGAATTCGTATGACGTCATCGGTTGACTTCCGTTTTCGATTCGGCCTGGCAGTGTGTGCGCTGGCAGTGTGGCCGGCGCGCTCCATGTGCGCCGAACGGCCGGCCCCAAGTCAGGTCGTCGCGGTTGTCGCCGGGCGGCCGATCACGCTGCTCGAACTCAGCCAGTGGCTGCGGCTCGCAGACATCGACCCGGACAAGGCCGGCCGCCAGGACTGGCAGGACGCGCTGGGCGCCGCCATCGACCGGGCCGTCCTGATCGAGGCGGGCAAGACGGAGAAGATCGGCGCCACCGACGAGGAGGTGGCCCGCGCCATCGAAGCGCGGCGCTCCGGCCCCGAGGCCGACGAATACCTGCGCCGCGTCCGCCTGCTCGAACTCACCGAGTCCCAGGAACGAGACCGGATGAGGGAGCAACTGCTGATTGACGGGCTGCTCATGCGGAAGCTCGGATCGGCCCTCTTCGTCGCGCCGTCGGCGGTGGCCGAGTGGTACGAGAAGAACAAGGACCTGCTGGCGGGGCCGGAGGTGCGCGTTGCGCGGGTCATCACCGTCCGGCGCGCCGCAGGCGGCGGCGACCCGAAGGCACAGTTCGCCGAAATCAGCAAGCGTCTCGCGGCCGGCGAGGACTTCGCCGCCCTGGCGAAGGCGCACTCGGCGGACCCGTGGGCCGAGAAGGGCGGCCTCATGCCCCCGCTCAGGGGCCGGGACTGCGGCAGCATCTTCGCCGAGCGGGTCTTCGGGCTTGCGAAGGCCGGCGACGTTTCGGATGTCTTCGAGACGGATGCGGGAGTGCACATACTGAAGCTGGAGGGGATTCGCCCGCCGGTGGTACCGAGTTTCGAGCAGGCCCGCGAAGCCGTCCATCAGCGGCTGCTGGACGAGCTGCGGGCGAAACACATTCCGCCGGTCGTTCAGGAACTCCGCCTGCGGACGACCGTGACGATCTTCTGGCAGCAATTGCCGAAGAACAAGTGAGAGCAGGAATCCACTCAAAACGTGTTGTTCGATGCGGGAGAACACGAGCCTTACCTGCGGGAATGTGAAGGCATCCCTATTCCGCCGTCACGGCCTGCTTGTTCGCCTCGTCGATGAACAGGATTCTGTCGCCGCGCCTGACCCAGGCAGCGACGACGAGGCCCGGATCGGCGCACGCGGTCATGCGACCCGCGGGGAACGTGCCGGCGGGCAGGGCGCTCGTCACGTGCAGGGCGGACAGGCGATCCATCAGTTGCGCGAACCGCACCGCCTTGTGGCCGAACATCACGTATCGCCGCCGAATCTGCTGAATGTAGGAAGAGATGTCGCCCTTCAGCGGCGTGAAGAAGCTGTCCGCCGCTTCCCGCGACGACGCGATGCCGTTGCGGCATTCGGCCAGCCACAGGATTTCGCCGCCGTCGGCCACCGCCTCCTGCGTCAGCTCAAGCGAGCGCTGAGCGATGTACATGGTCTCATCGTTCGGATAGCCGCCGCAGCTGATGACCGCCGAGCGGTAGCGGCGGTCGAGGCGGGTGACGAGGTGGGCGTCGACGAACCGAATCCCCTCCGCCACGGCGGGCTCGAGCCGGCCGAACGTTGCCCAGCTTACGCCACGGCCGCTGCTGACCATGACCAGCGCGTACACGGGCTTTTGCACCGTGACGAAGCGGGCGGCTTCGAGCTGCTCCTCGGCCAGCGGGTTCCGCCGCCGCGCGGGGTCGGGATGCAGCGGATGGCGACAGCAGGTCGCGAGCGGGTCGAGTGTAAACGCGTGGTTCCGCTCGATGCACTCGAACGCCGCCACACCCGGCAGCAGGAACTTGACGGCGTTCGAATAGCCGGCGAAGTAGTGCGGCACGGTGTCGGACACGATCAGGATGGCGTCCGCGGTCTGGACCAGGCGGTTCAGGCGGACCGCGTTGCCGGCGGCGGTCGTACCCGCGTCGTACATCGCCGAGGTGCGGCAGTCGTGGGCGCCGATCGACGCCAGCGGCACGCGGTGCGCCTCGGAAGCCTGGGCGATCTCTTTCATGATCCGCCGGTCGTCGGGTGTGTCGGCCCGGTGGGTGCCGGTTGCCAGGAGCACGCGGACGGCGCGTGCGTCCCGGAGGAGCGGGAGCAGTGCGGCGTACCCGGCCCGGTGCGGCTGGTCGCGGGTTCCGTCGGCCATGAGCACGAGCACGTCGCGCCCCGCGCAATCGGGCCGCGCCTGCTCCAGCTTGGGTCCAAGTTCCCGCGCCAGGAACGCCTCGGCGTCGGGCGCGACGGGCGGACGGCGCGGCCGGAGCACCGGGCCCGCGTTCTCCTCGGGCACGCTGAAGGTGATAAGACGGTCGCCGTACTTGAGATGGACTTCCATAACCGCTCCGCATGGCCCGCCGGCGCGGCTCATCTTGCAGCCTGTCCGTTCCAGCCGTTGTCTGAGAGCGGCTCCGTCAGCTACCGGCCCGCCAGGAGGCGTTCGGCCAGGTTGCGGCCCAGCCCGGCCTTGATGACGCGGTCGTGCGAGTCCTGCACGTCATACGGAACCCGGATGATCGTCACGGCGTAAGCTTTCGGATCGAAGATGGCGAACGACGTAAGGGCCACCCCGTCGCGCGGCTGGCCGACGCTGCCGGGATTGATCATGTACTGCTTGAGCGGGTCGAGCTTCACGGTTCGTGTGGCCGGGAATTTCATGTCGACCTTGCCGTTGCCGATGACCGCGGGGAAGTGGCTGTGCCCGAAGAAGCAGATGTCGATCCCGGCGTAGCCGGAGTGCATCGCCTTGAGGTTGTTGTTGATGACCTCGGCGGACAGCATGTACTGGTCGCGGTCGAGAATGGAGCCGTGGACGACCATGTACCGCTCATCGACCAGGCGCTGGTCGGGGAGTTGGCGCAGGAACTCGAGATCCGCGTCGGCGATGGCGCGGCGGGTGTATTCGACCGCCTCGACTGTTGACTCGCGCACATCCCGCATCTCCTGCCCCGTCGCATAGCGGTCGTGATTGCCGGAAATCCCGACGCCGTTCCGCTGTTGGAACAGGTGGATGCACTCGGCCGGCGAGGCGTTGTAGCCGACGAGGTCGCCGGCAAAGAGTATGCGCTGGATTCGGAGCTCGTCGAGTTGCCAGAGCACGGCCTCCAGGGCGGCAAGGTTGGAATGAATGTCTCCGAGTACGGCAACTGACATTGGTGTTACTCTTGGGCGGGTTTCTTCGGGCAGCCTGCGGTCACGGGGACGGTTCCGACCTCTTCGATCTCGATGGCGGCATCGGGGCACATGGCCGCGCAGTTGCCGCAGCCGGAGCAATCTTTTCCGGCGGCCTTATCGAACTTCACCGGCGTCACGCCGCGCCGGTTCAGCACGGGGTCGATCACGAGAAGCTTTCGAGCGCAGTACTCGATGCAGAGCCCGCAGCTCTTGCAGAAGTCGCGGTTGATCTTGATGCGGAACATTCCATATTCCTCGCGAACAACATTGTTTGTCAGGCGCTCGCGCCCAGGTGGCCTTTCCAGCCCAGTTTTTCGCGGAGCGTCCGGTAGTAGTCGTGCCCGGCGGCCCTGACGAGGTGGAAGGACTGGTCCGAGCGCGTGACGGAGACTATGTCGCCGCGCTGAAGCTCCTGGAAGACCTGCCCGTCGACCGTGAGGGCCGTGCCCGGTGGGCCGTCGCCAATCTTCACGTCGATCCGGCTGCCGGCCGGGATGACGATGGGCCGGTTGGTCAGTGTGTGCGGGCAGATCGGGGTCAGGATCATTGCCTGGACGTCGGGGGCGACGATCGGGCCGCCGGCCGACAGTGAATGCGCCGTCGACCCTAGCGGTGAGCAGATGATCAGCCCGTCCCCGTTGTACGTGGTGACGTGATCGCCGTCAATCAGGAGATCGACGGGGATGATGCGCGAGAGGGCGCCGCGCGAGACGACGGCGTCGTTGACGGCGCGGCTCCGGTGAATGACCTCGCCGTTCCGCTGCACGAAGCAGTCGAGCAGCGCAGCGATGAGCACAGTGTATTCGCCGCGCAGGACAGCGCCGAGGTCGCGGGCGAGGTCGGCGTCGGTGAGTGTTGCGAGGAACCCGAGCTTGCCCAGGTTGACGCCGCAGACTGGGACCGGGTTCCTGCCGAGCTGGCGGACGGCCTGGAGGATGGCGCCGTCGCCCCCGAAGACGAAGACCATGTCCGCAGACAAGGGCTCGAGGGGCAGCGTGGCGTCCAAGTCGACGGCGACGACCTCGACCGTCTGGCGCAGGAAGGCGACGGCCCGCTCGACCGTTTCCGGCACGCGGGGCTTGCGTCCGTTCCCGACGACGATGACCTTCTTGACTGCGGCCACACGCGCCTCCTAGGAAGTGCGGGCGATGATGAAATCCGCCAGGTCGGCCAAAGGTTCGGCGGTGCCGCCGAGGGGGGCGAGCGCCGCCTTCGCCTCGGCCACAATGCGACAGCCCTCGGCCCGTGAGGCATCGAGGCCCAGAACCGCGGGAAACGTCAGCTTCTTCGCCGCCAGGTCTTTTCCGGCCGTCTTGCCCAGTTCCTCGGACGTCGCTGTTGCATCCAGTATATCGTCCGCGATCTGAAAAGCCAATCCGACGTTTTGCGCGTAGCGGGTCAACGCCTCCAGTTGCGCGTCGCCGGCGCCGCCGGCAATGCCTCCGCAGCGTACCGCGGCGCAGATCAATGCGCCGGTCTTTCGCTGGTGGATGAAGCGGAGCGTACTTTCGTCCGGCTCGGTGCCTTCGGCCTGGAGGTCGGCCATCTGGCCGCCGACCATGCCGGCCCAGCCCGAGGCGCGCGCAAGCTCGTACGCGACACGTGCGGCGACCGCGGGATCGGGCGTGTGCTCGGTCACAAGCTCGAACGCGACGGTCAGGAGCGCGTCGCCCGCGAGAATGGCGGTGGCCTCGTCGAACGCCTTGTGGTTCGAGGGGCGGCCGCGGCGGAAATCGTCGTCGTCCATCGCCGGCAGGTCGTCATGGATGAGCGAATAAGTGTGGATGCACTCGATGGCGCAGGCCGCGGGCATGGCCGCCTCGTCGGTGCCGCCTACCGCCCGGCACGCGAGGATCATCAGGATGGGCCGGATGCGCTTCCCGCCCGCGAACACACTGTAGCGCATCGACTCGTGCAGGCGGGCCTCCGGCCCAGAGCGGTCTCCGGCCCCGCGGGCAGGCGGTTCGGAGGTCTTGGGCAGCCACCGGTCCAGGTGGCGGTCAACGTCGTCGCGGATGCCGTCCAGGCTCTGCCAGAAGAGCTTCAGGTCTTGTGCTGAGCGGGTCATGAGCGGTTCGCAGAAGTCACGAGTTCGGGGGACGGTGGGTCACGCGTTGGCATCAGGCTCGAACGGCTTGGCCTGGAGCTTTCCGTCCTCGCCCTTGACGAGAATCTCGATCCTTTTTTCCGCCTGGTCGAGCACCTTTCGGCACTCTTCGAGCGCCTTCACGCCCTTTTCGTAGCTCTCTATCATCTTGTCGAGCGGAAGCTCGCCGCCTTCGAGTTCGGCGATGATGGCTTCGAGCTCGGCCAGCGACTCCTCGAATCTCGGCTCTTTCTTCGTCATGGCCATCTTCCTGTGCAGGTGCCGCATTCTAACCTTCCGCCCGCGCCAAGTCAACCCGCAGGCGACGTTCGGCATGCACTCAGGACCTATAACATAACCTTGGTGGAGCAGGCATCCGCCTTCGCGGAGCGCCGTAGCCGCTTCGGCGGAGGTGCTTCCTGCCTGCCCAACGGCGGACAAGAATGTCCGCCCCACCGTTTTGTTAGAGCTCCTTACTCTTGACGGTCGCACCCGTGACGTTCGTCGCCACGGATGACCTTGACCGCACTGGGCGGGTTTGGTAATCTCATCGTCGTCATCGTGGTCAGTCTCAAGACGTGGAGGACGGAATGTCTCTCCTGATTGTCGGCTCCGTTGCGTTCGACACGGTGAAAACCGCGAACGGTGTCGCGGAAGAGGTGCTGGGCGGCTCGGCGACGTACTGCGCCTATGCGGCGAGCTTCTTCACGCCGCCTTGGCTGGTCAGCCCGATCGGGGAAGACATGCCCGCCCGCCACATCGAGGACATGAAGCGGCGGAACATCGACACCGCCGGGGTGCGGGTCGTCCCAGGGGGCAAGACGTTCCGCTGGGCCGGCCGGTACAGCGATGATTTCCTGCATCGAACGACGGAACGGGTCGAGCTGAATGTGTTCGGGGATTATGACACGACGATCCCGGAGCAGTACCGGACGGCGGAGTATGTGTTTCTGGCGAACGGAGCGCCCGAGGCGCAGAGAGCGGTGCTCGAACAGCTTCCGAACCGGAAGCTGGCGTTCCTCGATACGATGAACCACTGGATCACCGGCTCGCGAAACGCTCTGCTCGATGTGCTGAAGGTGACGGACGGCGTGGTGCTGAACGACGAGGAGACGCGGCTGCTGACGGGGGAGACGAACCTGCTGACGGCGGCCCGTCAGATCGCGCGGATGGGGCCGCGGATCATCGTCATCAAAAAGGGTGAGCACGGGGCGATCCTCGTGGACGAGGGCCGGGCGTACGTGCTGCCCGCCCGGCTGACCGAGGAGGTGAAGGACCCGACGGGGGCCGGCGACTGCTTCGGCGGCGGAATGATCGGGTACGTGGCCAAGATGGGCGCTCCGACGCTTCAGACGATCAAGCGAGGCGTCTTGTATGGGACGGTGATCGCCTCGTTCTGCATTGAGGAATTCAGCCTCGACCGGCTCAAGACGATCTCGATGGAGGACATCGAGCGGCGGCGCGAGGAGTTCCTTTCGATGATCTCGTGGGGTTGATGCGTGCGTGCCTTTGTCGGAATCGCGGTGTCGGAGGAGGTGCGTGCGGCGCTGACCGCCGTGCAGCGGGACTTCGCGCCGTGCCGCGCCAAGGTGAAATGGACTGAGCCCGAGAACATCCACGTGACGCTCCGGTTCCTCGGCGAGATCGACGAAGCCATGACCGGGCAGGTCAAGCAGGCGATGGCACAGGCGGCGGGGGAGGGGCCGTTTCAGTTCACGGTGACGGGTTTGGGCAGCTTTCCGCCGCGCGGAAGGCCGGCCGTGATCTGGGCGGGCGTGTCGAACGGGGCCGGCCTCATCTCGAAGGTGCAGGGCAGGCTGGAGCAGGGGCTCCGGGCGCTGGGGTTCGCCGAGGATCGGCCGTTCGTGCCGCACCTGACCATCGGGCGGGTCAAGTCGCCGAGGGGCGCAGAGGAATTGATCCCCGTCATCTCTCGTCACTCCGGCACGGAGTTCGGCGTGTGCACGGGGTCGAAGATGGTCCTGTTTGAAAGCCGGTTGACGCCGCGAGGCGCAGTCTATACTGTGGTGGCTGAACAAACACTCTAGCGGAAGGGAGATTCAGATGGCAAAGGCGAAGGACGGGAAGGAAATGAAGGACGCCAAGGAGGAAAAAGGGCCGAAGGACCAGAAGGCCGAGGCCCTCGAACGCGCGGTCCAGGAGATCGAGAAGCAGTTCGGCAAGGGCGCGATCATGATGCTGGGCGCCGACAACTACGCCGTCGTGCCGAGCATCAGCACCGGCTCGATCTCTCTCGACGTGGCGACCGGGGTGGGCGGCATCCCGCGCGGCCGGATCTGCGAGGTCTTCGGGCCGGAGTCTTCCGGCAAGACCACGCTCTGCTACCACGTCATGGGCAACGCCCAGAAGGGGGGCGGTACGGCTGCGTTCATCGACACCGAGCACGCGCTCGACCCCGTCTACGCGCAGGCGGTGGGGGTGGACACCGAGTCGCTCCTCGTGGCGCAGCCGGATTCTGGCGAGCAGGCGCTGGACATGGCGGAGATGCTGATTCGGAGCAACGCGCTGGACGTGGTGGTGATCGACTCGGTGGCGGCGCTCGTGCCGCGTGCGGAGATCGAGGGGGAGATGGGCGACTCGCACATGGGGCTTCAGGCGCGGCTGATGTCGCAGGCGATGCGGAAGCTCTCGGGCGCGATCAGCAAGAGCCGGACGACGATGATTTTCACGAACCAGATTCGGATGAAGATCGGGGTGATGTTCGGGAATCCTGAGACGACGCCGGGCGGGCACGCGCTGAAGTTCTACGCCTCGCTGCGGCTCGATATGCGGCGCATCGGCAAGCTCAAGGAAGGGGACGAGGTCGTGGGCAGCCGGACGCGGGTGACGGTCGTGAAGAACAAGGTGGCTCCGCCGTTCCGCAGAGCGGAGTTCGACATCCTGTTCGGCGAAGGCATCTCGAAGGAGGGCGACATCCTCGACGTGGGCGACGAGTGCGGCGTGCTCCAGAGGTCGGGCACGTGGTTCTCGTACGGCGACGTGCGGCTCGGCCAGGGCCGGGACAAGGCCCGGCAGTACCTCCGCGAGACTCCCGCGCTCTGCGAAGAGCTTCGGCACAAAATCCTTATCGCAAAAGGCCTCGTCCGGGAACAGCCCAAGGCGCAGGCGAAGGATCTGGGTGAGGGCGACAAAACGGAAGGGTGAAGGAGAACGCAAGGGCCAAGGCCCAAGGAAAAGCGACACCATGAGCGTCCTCAATCTCAAGCCAACACACAAGTCAGTGACTGACTACTACGATGCGCTTGCGCAGTTTGAGAAGCTCGGTGTCAGGCACGAGGGCGCTGTCCGCTCCGCATTCCAAAATCTTCTCGACGACTGCGCCCGCCATGCCGGTCGTACGCTGATTCCCGCGTACCAACTCAGGACAAGAAATGGGAAGACGTTGGAACCCGACGGCGCCATCGTGGACTCCCTCAGCCAAGTCCTGCGATACGGCCTGTGGGAAGCTAAGGACACCGATGATGATCTCGAGAAGGAGATCAGAGCCAAGTTCAAGGCTGGCTATCCGCGCGACAATATCCTGTTCCAGGAACCGCGCCGCGCTATTCTCTACCAGAACGGGGAGCTCTTCTGTGACGCCGACCTGACCAAGCCCGAGCAACTCGTCCATGTCCTTGATCTCTTTTTTGCCTGGCGGCCTCCCCAATTCGACGAATGGGAACAGGCTGTCGACGAGTTCAAGAGCCGGGTCCAAGAACTGGGAGAGAACCTGGCCCGGCTGGTCCGCAACGAGCGCCAGACCAACACCAACTACCGGGCCGCCTTTGCCGATTTTCTGGGCCTCTGCCGCGCCTCGTTGAATCCGAACCTGTCGGAGAGCGCCGTCGAGGAGATGGTTATTCAGCACCTGCTCACCGAGCGGATTTTCCGCAAGGTGTTCGACATTGGCGACTTCATGCAGCGCAATGTGATTGCACAACAGATCGAGCAGGTGATCGAAGCGCTGACTTCGCATGCTTTCAGCCGGGACGCGTTCGTGAAGAACCTTGACCACTTCTACGTCGCTATCGAGCGCGCTGCCGAAACAATCAGCGATTTCAGCGAGAAGCAGAGGTTCCTCAACACCGTTTACGAGCGGTTTTTCCAGGGCTTCTGCGTAAAGGTTGCCGACACCCACGGCATTGTCTATACCCCCCAGCCGCTCGTTGATTTCATGGCCGCCAGCGTCGAGCACGTGCTTCGGACCGAGTTCAAGACCTCCATTTCGCATAGGGACGTACACATACTCGACCCGTTCACCGGCACGGGCAATTTCATCGTCAACCTGATGCGCCGGATGCCGAAGACCGCGCTCACACACAAGTATCACGAGGAGTTGCACTGCAACGAAGTGATGCTCTTGCCGTACTACGTCGCCTCGATGAACATCGAGCACGCGTTCTGGGATGCGACCGGCAAGTACCAGGCGTTTGATGGCATTTGCCTCGTTGATACCTTTGAGACCGCCGAGAAGCAGCAGCGGGAGATGTTCAACGAGGCGAACGCCGAGCGCGTGGAACGCCAGCGAAAGGCGCGAATCAAGGTAATTATCGCCAATCCGCCATACAACGCCGGGCAGGTGAACGAAAACGACAACAACAAGAATCGGAAATATGAAGAAATCGATCGACGCGTTCGCGTGACGTACGCCGCCGACTCCCAGGCCACGCTCGTACGTAAGCTCAGCGATCCGTACATAAAAGCGATCCGGTACGCGGCCGACCGCATCGGGGACGTGGGCGTAATCTGCTACGTGAACAACGACAGCTTCGTTGCCGAAAAGACTTTTGACGGCATGCGCAAGCATCTCGTACGGGACTTCGATCTGATCTACGTGCTCGAACTGGGCGGCAACGTGCGGAAGAACCCGACGCTCTCCGGCACCACGCACAACGTCTTCGGTATTCAGGTTGGGGTCAGCATCAATTTGTTCATCCGATTGCCCAAGAAGGACGGCACGAAGCGGCACGCAAAGGTCTACTACTACTCCGTGCCCGTCGATTGGCGGCGGGGGCAGAAATACGACTTTCTCAACAAGGCGGTTTCAATCGCCGGCCTAAAGTGGAGAAGGCTCAGGCCGGATGCAAAACACAACTGGCTGACGAACAAGTGCGATGGTGATTTTGCTGAATTCGTTCCGATCGGCAGCAAGGAAGTCAAAGCGAACGGCAACTCAGGTCTGCCCACGATCTTCCGTACCTATTCGCTTGGCGTGTCCACCAACCGCGACGCGGTGGTGT
>CAYXNI010000018.1:0-15171 GCA_964466285.1 uncultured Planctomycetota bacterium
GAATGCCGCCGCCATGTCGCCGAACTGCTTCAGCTTCGCGAAGCACACGCCACGCTGATATGCGACACCCTCCGCCTCCGGACCCTGAGGCGCAGCCGCAAGGTACCGGTCATACCGCTCGATCGCCTCCTTGAACTTCTCAGCCGCCTGGTACACCCCGCCTGCGGCCGCCAGCGCCGCCGAAGCGTTCTCGTGCCGCACGAACTTCTCCGCGAAAACGTCGTACGCACGTCCCGCCTCCTCGGACTTCTTCTGCTTGTGATAACAGTACGCGGTCCGGTACAGCGCGTCCGCGTAATTCGCATCCTTCTCCCCCACCTGCCTGTAGTACGCAATCGCATTGTCATAATCGCCCAGCCGCAGAAACCCCTCACCCGTCAGGAAGATGACCTCGCCCCCCCGCGTGCTCGCCGGAAACAGCCTCCGGAACTCGACGCAGCTCGCAACCAGCTTCCTCGCATTCTCGGCCCCCAGACCATAGTAGCACCAGCACAGCTTGAATGCGACTTCCTCAGCGATGGGACCCTGTTGCACCTTCTCCAGCAGCCGTGAGAAATGCTCCGCCCCCTCCGCGTACCGCCCCTGGTCGAACAGCGCCAGGCCGATCAGATACTGGCACTGTTCACGGACGCCTGCGTCGCTCTCCCCGGCCTCCGCCATGACCTTCGCGGCCGCGGCCGTCGCCTCCGCATACTTCTTCAGCCCCAACAGCGCCCGGGCCTTCCCCACCTCGGCCTTCCACCGGGCCTCCGGACCCGCCCTCGAATACGCCGCCAGCGCCTTGTCGTGCTCCCCCGCCACCACACGAACATCCCCCAGCTTCAGCCACATCTCGTCTCTCGCAGGCAGGTCCGGATAATCCGCGAGCAGAGCCTCCAGCGCCCACGCACTCTCCGCATAGTCCCTCATCTGGAACCAGGCGTCGGCCAGCAGGATCAGCGCGTACCGCCGCAACTCGTTCTCCTTCGGCGCCTTGGCCACCAATCCCAGGAACTTGACCGCCTCCCCGAACTGCCCCAAATCATAGTACGACCGGCCCAGAAAATGGTTCATCGGCACCTGAAGGTCCGCCCGGACCGGCAGCTTCCCCAGCTCCCCCAGGTCCACGATGGCCCCCTTGCTGTCGCCCTTTACGTACCGGATATACGCCGAGTAGAACAGACAGTCCTGGATGCGCTCCCCGTTCGGAAACTCCTTGCGCAGCGTCGCAAGCTCACCCAGCGCCTTCGCCTCCTCCTTCTCGCCCCCCAGCTTGAAATAGCAGATCGCCAGCTTGTATCGCGCCTCCTCCCGGCGCGCGTCCTCTGCATAGTCTTTCAAAAACTGCACGTACTCGGCCGCCGCCGTCTTGTACACCTTAATCTCAAACAGCTTCTCGGCGAACTCGAACTGCAAGTCCGCCTCGCTCTGCGCAGGCACCTCCCCAGCACGCGCCGCTCCCGCGGCGCACACCAGCACCAAAAGCAAGCACCAACAGACCCGCCCAACCACGGCCCATACCTTATCTGGTTCTACCCGCATTCACACTGACGAACGACACCGTCCTGATCTCCGCCGAGGCACATGCGTCCAGAACCTTCACCACGTCCTCGTGATACGACTTCCCGTCCGCACGCACGATCACAGACACCGACCGCGACGAGCCACGGATGTCCGCGAGGTCCCTCCGCAGCTTCTCGACCGAGTACTCCCGCCCATGCACCAGAATCCGGCCCTCCCGTGTCACGTTGATCACGATGTCCAGCTTCTCCTGCCGCCGCAACACGCCCGTCGACGTCTTCGGCAAGTCGACCGGCGTCTCCCGCTCCTCCGCCGCCTGAGACCACGTGGCGATGAAAAACGTCAGCAGCAGAAACACTGTATCAATCAGCGGCGCAATCTGAAACGAATCCCCCTCCTTTGGCAATACCTGCCGGAAATTCATTCCCGCTCTCCCGACGCCGCGATCGCGTCCGCTATCTCCTCCGTCACCTGCTCCATTTCCGTCAGCACCCACAGCAGCTTCCCACGCAGATAGTAAAAACACGCCATGGCCGGAATCCCCACCACCAGGCCGCCGACCGTCGTGATCAGGGCCTTATAGATCGCCTCGGCAAGCAGGATGTGCCTGCTCCCCGCCTCCCCGATCCCCAACGTCTTGAACGCAAGAACCATCCCCACCACCGTCCCAAGAAGCCCGAGCATCGGCGAAATCACCCCGATGTTCGACAGGTAACTGATCTTCTGGAGCAGATGCGACCCTTCCCGCGACCCCGTCGCCTGGGCCGCCTCCCGCACCTTGTACACCGGCTCTCCAGCCTTGCGCAGCGCCGCCATCGCAATCCGCCCGAACACCGATCTGTCCTTCTGGCACACCTCGACCGCCTCTGAAATCTCCTGCCTCGAAATATGCCCGCTCAGCCGCTCAAGAAACGGCCGCGGCATGATCTCACCCGGCCGCAGAACCAAAGCACAATGAATCGCCCAGGCCAGACCGAGCACCGACAGCACCCCCAGCACGATCATTATCACGCCGCCCTGCTTCATCAGAACCCAGAATGACTCGGCCCAGGCCTTCGCCCGGTACCACCGGGCCAGCCAACTGCCCCCTGCGTCGTAACAGAACGCCCTCCCAAGCGACGCCTTGCGCCCCTCGCCGTTCTCAACCTCCACGTCCACCGCCCCAGCCTGCCCCGCCGGCGTCACCGCCGTGATCTTCGTGCCCGAATGCACCGTCACCGACAGGCTCGCCTGACCCCCAAAAACCACCTTGATCGGCGCGGCGTCAGAAGTGTCGAACCCCCAACCCAGAATGCTGATTCTCGTGCCCCCCGACACCGGCCCCGTATTCGGCTCCACCCGCTCCAGAGACAGCGGGACCGGCTCCGCCTCTGCCGACCAGCCCGCCGCCCGCATGGCCAGAACCGCCGAACAGCCCAACAAGAACACACTCAGACGACGGCTTAACATGGTCTCTCACCCGCGAACGCAGCGAAAGTCAACCCAACAGCCGGATTATAGGTCTTCCCCCCAAACGAGTCAAGCTCGACATAATGGACATCACGGCCCAAATGGGCGGAGCCGCAAGAGGATCCGGTTGGGACCAACCCTCACCCTCTTCTTCCCCCGCGAAACGTGCGAACAACACGAAGAAACCAGGACCGGCTCAGCACCCCCGTACAGGCCGTACGGGCCGCAAAACACGTTCCTTTCCCATCCTTTTGCGTTCAAGTTTTTCGCCGAAGCAGTCGATATATACACTAGTTACCGGAAAACAGAGCGCGGATCAGGGACCGCGAGGGCTGGTTGCGAGCCCGATTCGTCGGGAGGATCAAGCCGTGATATGCCAAAGGGACGGTTGCAGCCGGCCGGTGCCCCCTGGGCGCCGGAAATACTGCTGCGTCGAGTGCAGCAAGATCGTCAACCGCCACAGCGCGGCCGAGCGCTCCCGCCTCAGAGCCGAGGCCTATCGTCACGACCGCCTCGTCAAGTACGCACCCCGCACCTGCCTCTCGTGCGGAGCATCCTTCCTCTCCGAAGGCCCGTGGAACCGCATCTGCGGCGCCTGCAGCGAACGCAACAGCGTCTACTCTTATTCGCGGTCAAAGGGAAGCGCCCTCAGCCCCACCGACCCCGAAGATCTCCCCCTCAAGCCCGCCGAGCTTGAAGTCGAGGAAACCACCACCCTGTAACCCGCCCGCCGGGACGCCGACAGCCGGACACCAGCGAGGCCGCAAGACCTCTGCTCTCTAGCCCTTGGAGTCAAACCAGACAACGCGCACCATCGCCCCGTCCACACCCCCCAGCGCGCGAAGCACACCCACCACCGTCTTCAAGCTCGCTCCCGCTTCCACCTTCACCGCCACCCCCCCCTCCTTCCCCTTCTCCACCCGTGACCGAACCGCTTCGGCCACCTGCTCACCCGACAGACCCTTCCCATCCACCGTCACCTTGTCCCCCCTGACCGCGACGACGGCAATGTCCTGCACTTCCGGCCGAACGCGAACCATCTCCACCGACTCGATCCGGACCGCCGCACCGTCCAGCGCCTCGAACGCCGCCGCGATCGATGCCGCCGGCGCTCCGTGGCTTATCGTAACCTTGAACGTGTCCTTCGGCGACTCCTTCTGCGCCTGCTTGAGCGGCTCCATCAACTCCGCCGGCTGCTGCCCGCCCAAAAGAATCCGACCCCCGGCCGTCACGTCCACCGGCCGCACGCTCCCGCCCTGAGCGTTCTTCGGCGCAGGCGGGATGGGCGGGCCGGGCTCAAGGATCACCGTGCACGCCGTCCCAACTGGCGGCACCACCTGCTTGTTCACCACGAACGCCTCATCGTTCGCACTCGCCGCAGTCGGCAAGTCCAGCACCGAAAACGGGTCCCGGTACACCACGATCACCGACTTGTCCACGTTCGCCCAGTACACCTGGTTCCCCGTGTTCGGATCCTTCACCATCCGGCTCCCCGAAAACACCCACGGAGTAGGCTCCATCGTCCGCTTCTCATAGTTGTTCCAGCACAGCTCCTCCGCGGGCACACTCTTCTCCGCCCCGTTCGCGTCCTTCCATCGCACCTTCACCGTCACCGGGCTGCCCGACGGCATGTGTTCCGGGTCGCCCTGGAACTCCGGCCCCTTGTCCCCAGGCTTCAGCTTCAGCAACAACAGGCAAAAATGCAGAATCTCCGGATTCACGTCCAGCGCGATGATCGACTCGTATTCCTTCCCGCCGGCCGCGCAGGCCAGCAGCTCGATCGGACCCTCCGCAAGGCAGAAACGCCCGTTGATCTCGATCCGCTTCTCCTCCGGATAAAGGGCCACTCCACCCTTCCGCACCACCTTGGGCCCCGCATCTTCCGCCGCGCCGGCCGGCATCACACACGCACCAGCCAGCATCCACGCCAACGCGGCACACACCAACATCCCGCGCCTCGACCTCAGTCCCTGTACTATCCGCTCACTCTTCATATCAATCTCAGTCCGGCGGCGCCTTGCCCGCCGGAAGGGGGTGGGCAAGCTTCGACGCCGCGAAATTCACCTTCGCAAACTTCGCCTCCCGGCAGATGTCCAGAGTCATGATCACCCACTGGTAGGCCACTGACGGCTCAGCCTCGATGACCACCGGCACCTTGCCGCCCATCCGCGGGTCCCGGCCCAGCGCCTTCAGCTTCACCGCCAGCGACTTCATGGTCTCGGACGTGCTCTCTCCCGTCATCACCCTCTTGAACGTCACCTTCGGAGCAACCTTCGGATTGCTCGCGCCGTCTTGTGCGATCTGCAGGCTCACCTGGATTTCGTCCGCGTCCGGCGGCGGCTTGGGCATCGTCACGGCCGGTCCCTCCGGCGGCAGATACGCCGCCAGCTCGCCCTCGGGAATCCGGAACTCGGCGGCCACCATGAAAAAGATCAGCAACTGGAAGACCACGTCGATCATCGCAGTCATCATCAGCTTCGGCGCGCCTTTCGTTGACCTTCCGCCGAACAGCATGTCACTCCTCCTTCTTCTTCACGCCCAGCGACACTTGCCAGAACCCGAACTTGCTCAGCTTCTCCAGCACGTCCTGGATCACTTCCCATCTCGCGTTCTCGTCCGCCTGGATGAGCACCGGCTGCGAGGTCTTGCCCTTCTTGTCGCCCTTGTGATGGATGTCCCTCTCCGCTGCCAGAATGAACTCGATCTCACGCTTATTCCGCTCACGCCCCCCTATGATTACCCTGGCGCGCCGGTCCACGCTGATGATCAGCCGGTTCGGCGATCTCACGTCCTCCGGCGCCGCCGTCACCGCACGCGGCAGCGTCAGGTCCTCGACGCGGTCATACTTCGCGAACTCCGAAACGACCAGAAAGAAAATCAGAAGCTGAAACACCACGTCGATCATCGGCGTCATGTTCAGGTCCATGTCCTCGGCGTGAAAACGCTTCGTCACGTGCATCGCACTTACTCCACGGGGCGGAACCGGGCCATCAGCTCGCCCGTGATGGCCCCGACCTCAAGAATCATCTTCTCCACCCTGTTCTTCAGAAAGTGATACACCATCATTATCGGTATCGCGACCGTCAGCCCCTGGAACGTCGTCACCAGCGCAAGCTGGATGTTGCCCGCCAGTTCGGCCGGCTTTGGCGTTGCCCCCGAAATCTCGATCTGCTGGAACGCCCCGATCATCCCAGCCACCGTGCCCAGCAGACCCAGCATCGGCGCGATGTTCGCGATCAGCGACAGGTAGCTGATCTTGTGCTGCAGCCCCGACGCCGCCTCCTCCCCGGCCTCCGCCATCGCCTCGTCCATCTGCTTGTAACCCGCGTTGATCCGCGCCAGCCCCGCCGCCACCACGTTCGTAAAAAACGTCGGCCGCTCCTCGCAAAGCGCGATCGCCTGCTCGTATTCCTCCTTCTCGAAACACTCCTCCACGTCCGCCAGCACGTCAGGCGGCATGACCACCGTCCGACGGATCGTGATCATATGCTCAATCGCAAGCGCGATCCCGACAACCCCCAGCAGCATAATCACGTAACCGATGAACCCGCCGGCGTTGATCTGGTCGAACAGCGTCCTCGACTTCGCCGGCTCCGGCACCGCTGCCTTCGACGCCTCCTCACCGTACGCCATCGGCAACAGAACCATCAGCACCACCGCCGTCACTGCGATCAGAACAGTCAACCTGCCACAACGCATTCCTTCTCTCCTCTCCTAAAATGAGCGAATGGGCGTCCCATTCACCGCCGTTCCCTCTACTTCGCCTTGACCCCGAGCCCCTCCAGCATCTGCCGGGCCTCCTTCGCCTCGGCAGAATCCGGGAACTCGGCAATAATCTCGTTCGCCATTCGGGCAGCCCGCGCGTTATCCGCCGGCGTACCAAGCCTCGAAGAGGCCGACGCCGCCTTCAGCATGACCGCCGCCCGGCCCTCTTTCTGGTCGGGATACAAAATGTACACGTGCATGTACGCCAGCATCGCTTGCTTGTATTTTACCTTCTTCGCGGCCTCGTCCCCCCCCTTTTTTGCCATCTCCATCAACAGATCGCCCGAGGCCACGTGCATCTTCAGCCTCGCCGGCTTGTCGGTGATCTTGTCCTTGATCTTCTCGTACCATTGTACCGCCTGCTCCGGGTCAATCGGCACAAGAACCTGGAACCGGCCCACCATCGCCCGCTGCCGGATCATCCCGATCTCCGAAACCACCGGCTTCAGCTCCTCAGGCGGGCCCGCCAGCAGCACCTCCGTCACCTCCGCCAGGCCCTTGTACAGGTCGGCCGCACGGGCCAGTCCCGGCTGGCCCGACTGCCCCAGCGCGTCAGCCTCGCCGATCCGGCCCCGAAGCTGCCATATCTTCCCGTACGGCCCCGCCGCCGCCGGCTCCGCGAAGTCGCCCTTCGGGTCCAACAGCGCCGCCACCTCGGACAGCTTCTCCGGCTGCTTGAGCGCCAGGTGAACCTTTATCTTCTCCTGAATCGCGTCAAGCACGTAGAACGATCTCGGATACTGCTTGACGATCTCATCCAGCTTCGGCAGGGCGAGGTTGAACTTGCCCAGCTCGATCTGACACTGCGCGTAGAGCAGCCGCTTGTACGGCTGATACCAGAATTCCCTCGGCCCCGTGTCCGGCAGAGCGTCAAGACCCCTCGCAGCGGCCTCGTACTGCCCGTCCTTGAACTGCCTGATCGCCTGCCGCAACATGTTCGGACTATCGCCCCAGCTGATCTCCTCCACGTCCTTCCGGGCCACGCTCATGACCGTCCCGGCGGGGGGCGCAAACCGCGTATACTTGACCCCTGTGATATCCGCCGCCGTAATCTTGATCCCCGAGATCGCATCGTTGGGCGGCGAGGTCCGGACAATCCGGTCGGGAAGTATCGCTTCCTCTCCGCGGGCCGACTGCCCCAACACCGCCGCCAGAACCAGCCACCCCGCGGCCAAACCGTTGCGCTTCAACACGTGTCGACCTCCTCATTCCCCTCTCAAGTCGTTTCGCAGCCGCTCGGCCGCCTTCTTCGTCTCCTCGTCCGTCGCGTTCCCAATCACCTTGTCAACCGCCTTTCGGAACAACTCTCGGCCCCTGGTCCCACCGAAACCCGCGTCGATCAGGCGGAAGTCCTGAACCACGCGTACAATTTCCTTGTACAACTTCTGCCGTTCAGCACCTTGCTGCTTCTCCGCTTCCTTGCCCAGATCATCCAGTTCCGATTCGTGAAGGTCAAGAAGATACTTCATCGCCTCCTCCTGCTGTTCCTTGGCGGGAGCACGGCGGTATATCTCCTCCAGCACCAATATGTAGCGGTTCCGCACCGCACCCTCGCCCGGCTGCTTCAGACGCGGCAGCATCTGCCCGATGGTCCAAAGGTTGTCCGCGTACTCGCCGCGCGCGTTCCGGATCTCCAGGATTCCCACGCTCACGTCCCACCAATCCCCCGTCCCGGACTCCAGCGACCCGCGCAGTTCGACAAAAATCTCCATCGCTTCATCCCGGTACGCCTTCGACTGCCCCGCCAGCGCCTTGGCGCTCTTGGCGACGTTGAGCTTCAACCACGCGTACCGCGCATCCCGCTTGACCCTCGGGTCCTTCTTCGCCGCCTCCTCCATCCCCTCCAGCGCATACTTGAAAATCCTATACGCCTCCTGGTATTCGCCCGACTGGTAACGGGCGGTTCCAAGCAGCACGCGCGCCTCTTCCATGTCGCCGATTTGTTTGGGCGTCAGCCCCTTGCCATCCCCGAACTTCTTCAGGAAAACTTCCAGCGCCTGCCGCAGTTCGTTGTTCCGCCCCGTCTCGTGCAGCGCGCGGACGACCCAGACAAACTGCTCATAGGACATCTGGCCGGGACTCTTCGTGAGCGTTGCCATGATAACGTTCAAACCATTGTTGACGGCCTCCAGGGACTGCGCCTTCTTGACCGCCGCCTCCTTCCGCAGAACCTCGCCTTGTGCCTTGTCGGCCTTCTTCGCCAGAGCCTCCTTCTGCGACGCCTCCTCCCCGAGCCGGCCCGCCTGCTCCGCATACGACCTGAAAACCAGATCCCTGCCGTAGTCGAGAAGCTTCTCCCCGGCCCCCGTGTCCTCCATGTCACCGGCCAGCTTCTCCAGCGTCCTCAGTTCCCCCTGCGCCTTGCCCAGCTCGCCCGTCCCCGCCAAGCAGCGGACTCGCTGGAGCACGATGTACGGGTGCAGCATCACGGTTTCCGGGAACTTCTCGATGAACCCGTCGGTCCGTTCCAGGCAGGCCGCGTAGTTCTCTTTGCCCTCCCACAGGTCGATCGTCGTCAGCCGGTACACCGCCGCCGCCTTTAGCCGCTTGCGCCGCTCCTGGATCTTCGCGATGGGCGAAGGCTTCTTGACCTGTTCGAGGAACCCCAGCAGGGCGGAACGCCCCTTCTCCAGGTACTTCGCCGCCTCTTCGGCATTCGCCTTTCCCGCCTTCTTCGCCAACAGGACGTAACACTCGCCGATCTGCTCCAGGCCCGCCTCGTAGTACAGCGAATCCGCCGGCACTTTTTGGAACAGCTCGATGGCATTCAGGTAATCCTTCGCCTTCTTCGCGTCCAGCCCGTCCGCATATTCCTTTCCAGGCCCGCCGTAGCCGTCGCGCTGCCACTTCTGCGCCGCCTCCAGCATCCGCCCGTCCACCGGGTTCCCCGTCTCCCTGAACTCATCCTGCAGGCAGCCGACCGCGGACCTCGCGTACCTCTCCGCCGCGTCGTCGTCCGTATCGGTCTCCGCAAGGTGCGTGTATACCACGAACGCTTCATAGCGCATCTGCTCCTGCCAGTACGCCGCGCCCAGCGCCATCAGCACCCGGCGTCGGTCCACCGCCGGCACGTCGCCGTACCTCAGCACCTCCACAGCCCCCGTCACAATCTCCTTGCTTCTCTTCCCCCTCACCTCGGCCCTGAACTTGTTCAGGGCCGCGACGTAGCCCGTCCCCTCCGAATACTTCTCCTGCAGCTTGCGCACCTCCTCGACCGACTCGGGCCACCTTGAAACCAGCTGGTTGAGCATCACGTTCGCCTGATTCTTCGCGCGTTCAGCGCCAGGCGGATCCTGGGCCTCGGTGCGCTCCTGCGCCTTGATGAACAGAACCTCCGCCCGCGCGAGCTGCACGCCGGGAACCTCGATGTCCCTGGTCTTCGCCTCTACGTCCTCGAACCTCCCTATCTTGCCCGCACTGTAAGCCCACAAGGCGACCATCTTGTAGGACCACGGCAGCAGGACCTTCTTCACGTCCGGGCCTTGCTCCATGAACCGCCCGATCAAGTCCATGCCCGAGTTCCCCGCGTCGTACGCCTCGCTGTACTTCTGCAGATCGTTCAGCGCGCTCGCAAGCGTGTGATAGCCCACGACCGTGTACATCCAGGAATCGTACTTCCAGCAGAGATCCCCGAGTTCCTTGTCGACCTGCTCAAGCAGCGTCT
The DNA here is from genome assembly GCA_964466285.1 of uncultured Planctomycetota bacterium. Lineage (GTDB taxonomy): Bacteria > Planctomycetota > PUPC01 > PUPC01 > PUPC01 > CAYXNI01. Next base: position 10,379 of record CAYXNI010000018.1, read on the forward strand.
TTCGCTGCGGATCGGACGGAGGCAGCGTCTTGCAATAGGAGTACCGGGCTCGGTTCAGCTCGACCCCGGCCTTCAGGTGCGCGTCCTTGAGCGGGAGGCCCTGCGTCAGCCATTGCTTGTGCGCCTCGGCCTCAGGTTCCGGCTCCTTCTCTTCCGACTCCTCCACGTCCCTGGCCGCCTTTTCCGTCAGCTTCTCCAGCCCCTTGATCGCCGTCTCGAAACAAATCTTCGCATACCCCGACATCTCCTTGCGCAGCTCTTCGGATGGTTGAACAGGGACCCGAGCGTGAACGCGGACGCCCGTGTTGACCAGGCCCATGCCCCCTTCCACTGTGTCCGGGGCTTCCGCTCCCGCCGTCGTCAGAAGCTTCCAGTACTGCGCGACCGCGTCCTCATGCTCCTTGCGGAACGCATTCTCCTGCTCGCGCGACAGGCCCGGCTGCGGCCGCAGCGCCAGATCGCCGTGTCCCTCGGCCAGCGCCTCGTACGCCCGGCGCTTCTGCGCCGCGTCCCCAAGCTCCTTCACCAGGGGATCGAGAACCTCCACCCCGAGGTCGCTGAACTGCTTCTCGACCAGCCCGCACCCGAAACTGATCTCTTCGTCAAGGTCCCCCCGGGCGCCTCCCGTCATCGCGCAGAGAACCGCGGCCAGAATGGCAACCAACAGTCTTGGCTTGCCTATTACGCACATATCGAACGCTCCAGGGGATCAGGCCAAACCATCCCCTCTCTTACTGTAACGTGTTTCAGGCTCGCGGGTTCACGAGTCACGGCGGGATTCTTGCTCCGCTCGAGGGGGCGGTCGCCCCCCCGTTCGCGCCCGCTTCAGTCCTCTTGCTGCTGGATAATGTGAGCCGTCACCAACACGATCAGGTTGTTGCGGCTGTCCAGCTTGCGGTGCGATGTGAACAGGTACTTGATCAGCGGCAGGTCTCCGAGAATGGGAACGGTCGCCCAGCCTTCCGCCTCCGTGGCTTCCGCCAAGCCGCCCACCATCAGCGTCCCGCCATCAGGCACGGATACCGTCGTCATCACTTGCCGCGTCGTGACCGAAGGCAACTGAACCACCTGCTCAGTGGCGATCAGGTTGCCGGGGTTCAGCGGGTCCGGGATCACCACGTTGGATGTTGTGAATTCCTGCATCGCTGCCACCTGGTTTACCTGCGGGATGATCTCCAGCGTGATGTACCGGCGGTCCGCACTCACGAAGGGCTGCACCTCCAGCACGATCCCGTCGTTCACCTGCCCGATCTCCGGCTGTCCGTTGCTGTCATAGCTGCGGACGAAGTTCCTTCGCGTGCTCACCGTCAGGAACGCCCGCTGCGTGTTGAAGCAGGTCACCCGCGGCGCCGTCAGGACGTTCCCCCGCTTCTCTTTTCTCACCGCCGTCAGTATCATGTTCACTTGCCAGCCGTCCAGGAACTGGAACTCGAACGTCCCTCCGATCGCATCCGTGTAACCGCGCCCCAGCCCGATCTCGGTGCTTGGCGTTATGCCCGCGCGGAAAGTGTTGTCAGCCGTCGTGTGAATAATGCCATAGTCCCCGCCCGTCCCCAGCCCGCTCCACGAAATCCCGAGGTCCTCAAGGTAGTCTTCGTTGATCTCGATGAACCGCGCCAGGATCGCCACCTGGATCGCCCGCGCCTTCCGGAAACTGTCCAACAGGCTCCGGATCTGCTCCTGCACGTCGGGGGACTGGGTCACCACCAGCTTCCCGTTGCGGTAGGCGATCGTGTTCTGGCCGACCTGCCCTTCACCGCCCCACGTCCCAGGCGCAATGTTCCGGCGGATGAACTCAACCCACTCTTCACCCTGCAGCGTCCGCTCGAGAACCTCGTCCCGCGGCTGCTCGCCCGTGCCGCGCGCCGGGCCTCGCCCGTACTCCGGCGCACTCATCACCTGCACCATCCGGCTGTCAAAGTCCTTTACCTTGGCGATCAGGTCCGACATGTCATACATCACGATGAGCGGCTTCTCGGCCAGACCCGCAGGGCTGCTGACGAAGATCGCACCCTGCCAAATCCGGTAATCAAGCTTCTGGAACTTCAGGATGTATCCCAACACGCCCTGCAGTTGCATGTTCGAGACCGTCAGGTGGACGGGCGTCGTGTCGGGAACCACAAGGCGGTCCACCACGATGTTCACATCAGACGCCACCCGGATGTACTGAATGGCCTCCTCAAACGACTGGCCGTTGAAATTCACGCTCACCTTCTTGAGCAGCTTCGCGCGGATCTCGTTGCTGACCTCCGCGTCGTCGACGTCCATTCCCGCGGTGCTGATGACCTCCGAGCTCTGATCCTTCCGCCGCCGCAGGTCCGACATCTTCTCCGGGGAGCTCGCCTTCACCATGATCTCGGTCTGCGGAACCCTCATGCGGCCGATCTCGCGCATGGACTGCTGCATCGCCGCGTCGCACTCAGCATCGATGTCCGCCTTCTTCTCGGCCGGTTCAGCTTCGGCCGGGCCTGTCTTGCCCGTAGCCGGCGCGAGGGGCGCCATCGCGACCCCTGCCGGCAACGGCTTCGCGGAAGCTTCCGCAGCGGGCCTCGCCGCCGGCGCCGGCTGCATGCGCACCTTCGCCTGCTCCAGCCCTTCCTGGGCGCTCTTCAGCGACGGATCATAGCCCAGCGCCAGCGTGAAGTCCTGGATCGCCTCCTTGTACCGGCCCGCACCCAAATGCTGGCGCCCCGTCGCGGCGAATTTCTCTGCAACTTGCGCCTGGAGCGTGCCCACGGACTCCGGGCTTTGCGCTACGGCTACACCCGCCGGTTCCGCCGCCCGGCCTGTGGCGGACCACAGAACCATCATCCCCACCACGACCAAGATGCTTGCCGTCAGGACGACCATTCTTCGCTGCATGTTCTCTCTCCCTACTGGAGATACTCCGACCGGCCGGCCGACAACAGGCCCGCCGGTCCGCATAACTCTCTTCTCGTGGCGCAAAAAAACCTCAGTGACCCGCCATCATCACACCTCAACGCACGACAGGCAAGAGCCACTTTATACGTCCTCGTTCATTGATAAGCAACAGTTTTTTCCCGCCTTCCACCCCCGGCTCGTCGTTCAGGATATCCAACACCTGATAGCCGGTTGAGAAATCCACGTCTCTCAGCAACTGCCCCTTCCAGTTCACGAAGGGCACTCTCCAGCCCACCGGCTGCCCGCGCTGGACCCCGATGAACGAATGTTCGAGCTTGATCACCGGCCCGCCACCTGGCGGCACGTGTGGGATGCTCACAACGATCTTCACCGCGTCACGGGAAAGCCCCTGGAACTGGATCTCGAACGCCTCCTCCACATGCACCTTCACCGGGCCGACTTTCGCTTTGATCTCCTTGCCATCGCGCGTCACCGCCACGACCTCGATCAAGTACAAATACGTCACCCCGCCCTGGACGTCGCGGTCAAGAAGCACGAACCGCTGGCCGCGCAGCATCACCGGCGGACCCGGCTGGTTATTGGCAAGAACCGTAGGCAATTCCTTCTCCGCCACGCCAGGCGCCGGCTTAGCCGGTTCCACCGGCGCGGGAGCCGCCTTGCCCGGCTCGGTCGCGCGGTCTGGCCCCGGCTTGGCCGGTTCCACCGGCGCAGGGGCCGCCCTGCCCGGCTCCGTCGCGCGGTCCGGCCCCGCAGGACCTGGCACCGGATCATGCGGAGGAGCAGGCGTCGCGCGCGCAGGCTCTGTCGCCCGAGCAGGCTCTGTGGCTCGCGCAGGCTCCGTCGCTCGAGGAACGCCCGGCTTCGGCGGTACCGCGGGCGGCGCCGGCGGCTCCGGAGAGCCCGGCTGCACCGGCTGCACTGGCTCAAACTCTCCCGAAATCGGCACACGAACGTACAGAGACAGCTTGTCCGCCGTCTCCCCCTTATAGATCCGATACTCCACCACCCGTGCATAGTTCGCTAAAGACGCATCCCATCCCACCTCCACCCAGTTCTCCTTGCACACGAGCTGGAAATTGCCAGGCGGCCATACTTTCGGCTCATCTGGAGCAACCATTTCGACCGTGACCGCGAATCTCCCTTTGACATTGCCGCCGTCCAGAAGCTCGATCCGGGTCTGCCCTTTGCCCACCGCCCAGACCATCACGGACTGCTTGTCCGCCGACCACTCCGCCCTTGCCACCGCCGAATTGGCAACGCGAATCTCCGGGCCCCGGTTCTTCTCCGGGATCGCCTGCACCACAGGCGCGGGCTGAGGCTCTCCCTCCTTCCACCTTATCAGCACAGGCTGCAAGTCCGGCCGAACGGCTACGCCTGGGCCCCCGCCCATTATCCCAGGCCGCGCCGGCAACGCCTCAATATCCGGGTGGAAGGCCCCGACAGTCGACGTCACGTAGTCCTGACTCAGGGGCTTCTCCTCATGCTCCGACTTCGCCTGAGTCTCTTTGATCTTTTCCACGTATGGATCAGGGTTCTGCGCCCCAGTTGGGCCGCCCAGCAGGCTCACCCCGATGTAGACCAACAGCCATAAGGCCAGAACAGCCAAAATGACCTTGTCGAACAACTGAAATACGGTCGATCTCAACGTCTCTCGCATGTCATGCTCTCTGCCGGTTCGGCGGAGCCCCGGCCTATTTCCGAAGATCCACCGCGATCGTCAACACGCCCGCCGGCGGCCCAACCACCTTCACCTCGAACTTCTCCCTCTTCTTTTGCAGCACAGCCTCCGGAGTGATCTCCAACTTCATCGCGTCCGGCGCAAGTTTCACCGTCCGGACCCGTTCCGCCGCCGCCTAGACCGCTGGAGCAAACCGGAAGTCCCGATGCCCTGCTAAAGTGTAAAGTGAAAG
>CAYXNI010000019.1:0-15154 GCA_964466285.1 uncultured Planctomycetota bacterium
CGACAGGGCGAGGCGAACTCCGAGAGCCGCTACACGGCGAGTCTAGAGGGCAAAGACGAGTTCGGTCGCGCTCTCTGGAGCCAGTTGAAAGCGAGCGGGGCGGACCGGGCACGTCATGTCGCATGGATCGGGGACGGGGCCGAGTGGTTGTGGTCTCTCAAGGACGAGCACCTGCCGCACGCCGTCGAGATTCTCGACTTCGAGCACGCCAAAGAACACCTCGAGTCCGTGGCGAAGGCGATGTGGGGGGAGACCAGTGCTCGCACTCGGAAGTGGATTCATCACCGGGAAGGGAGCCTGATCCGGGGCGGCGTCCGTTCTCTTCTGTCGGAGTTGAAGCGGATGAGCCGTGCGGCAGGAACTCCGCCCCGGTCTTGTCCTCCCGAGGATCGACGGCGCGTCCTGGCCGACACCGTTCGGTACTTCGAACACAACGCCCATCGCATGGCCTACGACCGCTACCGTCAAAAAGGATATCCCATCGGCAGCGGTGTCGTCGAATCGGCATGCGGGCACGTCATTGCCCAGCGCATGAAAATCACCACGACGATGAGTTGGAATCAGACACAGGCCGACGCCATCCTTCATTTGCGATGCTTGGTCAAAAGCAAACAATGGGATCGCTTCTGGGGGTTGCGCCGCCTTGTCGCCTGAAAAATCCCCCACATTCGGAGTATCGACTCAGTAACGCGCGGCTGTTTGACTCTGCGCCCAAGGTGACTTATAATCGAGGATGATGATACAACTCCACCGCGGCGCCCGCCGCCGCAAAGAACGCGTCGTCTTGCTCGGCCTGATCTTGCCGGGCTCCTTGTCGGATCGTGAAAACCCCCTTGGCGAATTGCGTCAGTTGACGGAGACGGCGGGAGCCGACATCGTCGGCGCCGTGTCTCAGCGGGCCACGCACTTCAACGCATCCACTTACGTAGGGTCCGGCAAGGCGGAGGACGTCCGGGCGCTGATCGCCGAGACCGACGCCGACACCGTGATCTGCGACCACGACCTCGCGCCCGCACAGGTCCGCAACCTGGAGCGGCTGCTCGACACAAAGGTCATCGACCGCAGCGAACTCATCCTGGACATCTTCGCCTCGCACGCACGCACACGACAGGCCAAGCTCCAGGTCGAGGTGGCCCAGCTCGAATATCTCTATCCCAGGCTCGCCGGAATGTGGAAGCACTTCGAGCGTCCGGAAGGCGCCATCGGCACGCGCGGGCCGGGCGAGACCCAGCTTGAGACCGACCGCCGCCTCGTCCGCGGGCGGGTCGGCAAGCTCCACCACGAGCTCAAGACGATCGAGAAACGGACCCAGCGGCAGGTCGACGCCCGCCGCTCCGCGTTCACGATCTCCATCATCGGATACACCAACGCCGGCAAGTCCACCCTCATGAACGCCCTCACCGGCGCCGGGGTCCTGGTCGAGGACAAACTCTTCGCCACGCTCGACACCAAGTCCGTCCGCTGGGAGGTCCAGAAGAACCGGTTCGCCGTTCTCAGCGACACCGTCGGCTTCATCCGCCGCCTGCCCCACCACCTCATCGCGTCCTTCCACGCCACCCTCGAAGAGGCGACGCAGGCCGACCTCCTCCTTCACGTCGCCGACGCCAGCCACCCATACTGCGAAGAGCAGATCGATAGCGTCAACGCCGTCCTCGCCGAGATCGGCTGCACCAGCCAAGCCGTCCTGACCATCTTCAACAAGATTGACGCCGCCCACGATGACGCCAGGCTCACGATGCTCAAGGACCGGCATCCTAACCACGCCCTCATCTCTGCATTGACCGGCCGCGGGCTGGACGCGGTCCGCGAGCGGGTCGCCTCGTACATGTCCGAACGCTTTGCCGAGGTGACCGTCACAGCGCCTGCCACGGACGGCCGCGTCGCTTCGTTCCTCCAGGCACACAGCCAGATCCTCGGCCAGGTCCAGCGCGACAACCACGTGCAGTTCGCCGCACTGATCGACCGGCAATTGATCGGGGAGCTTCGCCGGATGGCGACGGGAGTCGAAATCCGGAGATGAATTGGAGGGGGTGATGTGTCAGGTGGTGCGCACGATCTACCGCGTCGCCTCGACCCGCTTGTTGGCTCTCTCCACTTCCTCGTACAGCGTTTCCGGAGCGATATCTGCGCCATTGGGCCATGAGATCGTTCCGCCCTCAATGCGCGCCATGCGGAAATAGGCCACGTCCCTCAGGGGAGCGAAAACGGGACCCTTGTCGATATACCCGCTCAGGTCAACGTTCCCCGCCATGCCATCGTCAAACACCACATGGTATACGTAACCATTCTGGTATTGGATTGATGCGACTTCGTTCAGATTCCACATGATTCACCTCACTTCAAAGGTTCGATCGGCCGAAGATCATGGCCCGCCCTTGCCAGATTCCAGTCTTCCTCAAGTTCGGCCCCATGCAAATCGATCCACTCTCGAACCAGCCGGGTGGCCGTCTTCGATCCGACTCCCCCGCGAAGAATACTCCCGCTGAAGTCGAGGAGCACTTTGTCTCCCTGATACTCAGCATGCACATGGGGAGGCGAATGATCGTTGTAGTACATACGGATTATGATACCAAAGAATCGCGATATCTCGGGCATTTTGGCCCCTCTGCACCTCTCCTGCCGATACGGTAACCAAGTCGTCCTACCGGTGGCTCGACAGTTGGGTATCCCGGTTTGTTCCCGGTCTGATTGGCAGCGGGCTGCGCGAGCAAGAGCAACAGACCCCGAGGGCTAAGCTGAGCAAGAGCACAGGAAGCCTTTTAATAACGTTGCCTCTCGTTAGCAGATCACCTGAAAGTGCCGGCCCCGCACTTCCGTCACTCCACTCCAATCCACGCGCATTATCTGTCGGCGTTGCGGGTGTGTCAAGACAAAAACCGCCGCCCTATCTGTCTTTCCATTCCGCCAGCACTCGGCCCGCCTGCGTACGTCGCTTCCGTCGGCGTGACGGCCGCGACGCTTCGGCATCGCCTTGGTGTGCGGTGGCTGGACACCGCTTTGAAGCTCGTGCAGCAACGATCTCCACCTTATTCGGCGCTGCGCAAGGCGGCGTCGGCCTGCTCGCCCCGAGCAGACGTGCTCCTGCGGAGCAGGAGGCCGCCGCACGCACTCTAGCGCTCGCCTGTGGCGAATGAAGACAGTCGCGGGTCACTGGGGCGCAGGAACGAAAGTTCCCCGTATTCGAAGTGTTGACGCATGCAACGAGCCATTTGCGTTGATGGCTCGATCGTGCCTCTTGTAGGGGCGGGTTTCAAACCCGCCCCTACAGATTGTGCGTACGAACCTCGCACGAGGCCAGATCGCAAATGCCTCCATGCAACGGAAAGAGCTTTGACCTTTGGACACGAAACCTTAAACTATTCCCATGCTTTCCTTCGACCCAGCCTGGTCATTTGTCTTCGACTTGGCGGTTTGCGCCGCCATGATCTGGCTGGCCGTTGCAGTGTCCAAGCGCGGGCTGTCCGCCGCTCGAACCCCGCTCCTCGGCGCCGCCGTACTTCTGTGCATCCCCATCCTGATCTTCGGCAAGCTGTGGAGCCTGATCGCCTCGCTCGTCGTCGTGCCCTTGCTCGTCGTCTACTCCTACCGCGACACCGAGCAGCCCCTGCCGCGGAACGCCCGCCTCTTGCTCGCCTCGACCCGGATCGTTGTGTTCGCCCTGGTCATTCTCTGCCTCCTTCGCCCCAAGCTGGCGTTCCAGGAGGTCGACGTGCACCGCGCCTGCGCCGTCGTTCTGGCCGACGTCTCCAGCTCGATGGAGGGCAAAGACTGCCCGCCCGAAGGCGCGCGCTTCGATGCACTCAAGGCCGTCCTCAAGGACAATGCCGACGCCGTCAGAAAGCTCGAGCAGAAGTGTGACTACCGGTTCGCCACGTTCGCCGAGGGCTTCCGGCGGGACGCCCAACTGCCCCAGAAGCCGGCCGGGCGGCGCACGAACCTCGCCGACGCATTCGCCGGCGTCACGCGGGATCTCGGCGGCGCAAAGGCCGTCGGCATCCTGCTCCTGTCGGATGGACGAAACAACGGAGTCGGCGACGCCGTCGCCGCCGCACGCCGCCTCGGCGTCCCCGTCTTCGCCGTCTGCCTTGGCGCCGAACAGGGATCGCCCGCGTTCACCGACAGCCTCATCCAGAACGTCGACTGCCCCGAACGCGTGTTCGTCAAGAATACGGCCACCGTGACCATTCGCGTGGCCTACGCAGGAGCACCGGCGACGAGCATGGTCGACGTGACGCTCACGGCCGAGAACGAAAAGATCGGCAGCAGGCGAATCCCGATGCCCGCACCCGGAGCCACCGCCGACGTCGAGTTCGAGTATCTCCCGCAGACCGAGGGCCTGAAGAAGCTCGTCGCGTCCGTGACCCCCGCCGAAAACGACGCCAACCTTCACAACAACACCCGCGAGATCTTCGTCCGCGCGTCCGAGACCGCGCTCAAGGTCCTCTTCATCGAGGGCGAGGTCCGCTGGGAATACAAGTTCCTCCGCCGCGCCATCGCCGGAGCCGAGAACATCGACCTCGTCAGCGTCAACGCCTTCCTCCTCGACGAGTCCGACCAGACGCAACTCCTGCCGGCCGACGAACAGCAATGGGCCCTGCTCACTCTCATCATCCTGGGCGATATCCCTGCCAGCCGCTTCACACCCGCACAACTCGAACGGATAAAGAAATTCGTGGCCGACGGCGGGGCGCTCCTGATGCTCGGCGGATTCAGCACGCTCGGGCCCGGCGGCTACGGCGATACCCCCATCGCCAAAATCCTGCCCGTCGACATAAACAAAGAAGACGCGCAGAAGCTGGACGCCCTGCGGGTGGTCCCCACGGAGGACGGCCTCGCACATAACATCCTGGCGTTCGGCTCGGCGGACGAAACAAACAAGGTCTGGCAGTCGCTGCCACCGCTCTCCGGCTACACCCGGGTCAGCGGCGTCAAGCCCGCTGCACGGGTCCTCGTCAAGACGCCGGATGACGCACCCGTCCTCGCCGTGCAGGAGTACGAGAGGGGGCGGACAGCCGTCTTCGCGGCCGACACCACCTGGCGCTGGATTTTCAACGAAGGCAAGTTCGCACGCTACCACAAGGCCTTCTGGCGCCAGTTCGTCCTCTGGCTCACCAAGAGCGGCTACGGCGGAGTCGGCGGCGGCATCTGGGTCGAGACCGACCGCCTCCGCTACCTGACCGGGGAGGTGCCCACCGTCACCGTTCGAGCCAGCGGCGACAAACTCGAAAACAGCGACATCACCGCAGACATCGAAGGGCCGGACGGGAAGCTCTGCATTGTCGTCGGCAAAGGACCCGGACAGTACGTCCTCAACCTGCCGAAGCCCGTGAAAATCAGCGGCACGTACGAGGTCGCCGCAAGCACCACGCCACAGGGCGGCAAGAAACTTCAGGCCGCCACCAAGTTCGTCGTCCAGGAGCTCGACATCGAGAACGAGGAACCGGGCGCCGACCCGCAGTTGCTCGCGGCCATCGCAAAGGCCACCGGCGGCCGCGCCTACCGCCGCGGCGAGGCTCGCCAGGCCTTCGACGCACTCCTCGAAAGCGACTCCGCGTCGAAGGTCTTCCGCCAGACCTTCAAGGGCCTGTGGGACAACGCCTTCATCTACATCGCCCTCTGCGCACTACTCTGCACCGAGTGGATCGTCCGCAAAAGAAAAGGTCTCGCGTGACGATACGCCCTCGCACCCGGCGTGGTATACTTGGCGCATGCGACCATTTCAACTGCTCGTAAAACCCGTCGGCGACCGCTGCAACCTCCGCTGCAAGTACTGCTTCTACTGCGGAACCGAGGAACGGTTCGAAGGCACACTCGACCCGCAGAAGCGGCCGCACGAGGTCATGCCCGACGACGTTCTCGAAAAGCTCGTCCGCGAGTTCCTCTCCTGCCGCATGCCCCAGACCATCTTCTGCTGGCAGGGCGGCGAGCCGACACTCGCAGGACTCGACTTCTTCCGCCGCGCCGTCGAACTCCAGATGACGTACGGCGTCCCCGGCCAGGTCGTCGGAAACGCCTTCCAGACCAACGGCCTGCTCATCGGCCGCGACTGGGCGAAGTTCCTCGCCCAATACAAGTTCCTCGTCGGCCTGTCCCTTGACGGCCCGCGCGATGTCCACGAGCAGATGCGTGGAAAATCCTTCGAGCACGCCCTCCGGGCCGCCCAGCTCTTGCGGCAGTTCAAGGTCGAGTTCAACATCCTCAGCGTCGTCAGCCAGGCCAACGTCCGCCGGGGACCGGAGACCTACCGTTGGCTCGTGGATCGCGGCTTCACGAATCTCCAGTTCATCCCATGCCGCGAAGTCCGCCAGGACGGCACGCTGACCCCGGAAAGCATCACGGCCGCCGAGCTCGGCGAATTCCTCGTCAGCGTCTTCGAAGAGTGGTGGAAGGACGGCGTCCGCCGCGTCAGCGAACGCAACATCGACAGCCTCGCCGCCAGCTACATCACCGGCCAGCCGCTCATGTGCACCTGCCAGGCCCGTTGCTCCGACTACCTCCTCATCGAGCGCGGCGGCGAGGTGTTCCCGTGCGACTTCTTCGGCCGGCCCGAGTGGCTGCTCGGATACGTCGGCGAGCGCCCGCTCAGCGAGTACCTCGAACAGGCCCGCGAACAGAAGTTCGGCAAGCTCAAGGCCCAGGTCCCCGGCGAGTGCCGCGCCTGCGAATACTGGACCCTCTGCCACGGCGGCTGCCCGCGTGACCGCGACGCCGGCGGCAAGAGCCACTACTGCGCCGGCTACAAACGCTTCTTCGCCGCAACCGCCACCCGGCTCAAGCAACTCGCCGCCAGTCTCAAGGCGGAATGAGGGCGGAAGGAAAGGGGGAAAAATGCGAAAACGGGAAAAGGAATGTTGCTGCGGCTTCGGCTGGGGCCGGACCGGTCGGGTCGGTGAAATATCCGCACGGGCAACCGCGCGCGCAAAATATGCACCACCACCCCGAATAGCCCAATCACTCACTTCACTATGATGGCCGCCGAACCTGCCCGAAACCTATGAGAGTTCGGACAAAGCGATTGCTTCCTCCTCCGCCTGCGGGTACAGGGCGTCGATCTCCTGTTGGATGCCGATTGTCAGTTTCAGTGCCGTGACGATCCGGCAATACGTGCGGATGTCGTCCAGGTCCAGCCGCCGCTCGCGCCGGTCCTTCAGCCACTTCTCGCACACCTGGTACCCGCCGACCTGATACTCCCAGACTTCCTTCGGAACGGGCGCAAAGAACTGTGTGCCGTTGATGCACACCCGCTCTTCGGTCGCATCGTACCGCAGGCCCTCTTTTCTTCCCTTGCCGACACAGCCGTCGCCCGCCCCGTCGAACCGGCACGCCGGCGGGTCGAGCTCCGGCGACTTGAGCAGGTGCAGCCCCGTCAGCCGCGCGCCCAGCGCCGCAAGTTCCGAAAACACCGCCGCGTCCGCCGTGAACGGCACCCGCGGAAAATCCATCCGCAGGAACTCCGCGTACTTCGCCCGATACGCCGGCGCGTAAAGCACCGCATAGACGTAGTGGAAAATCTCCTCCGGCGTCGGCTCCCGCCCGTATGCCTCCGCCAGCGCCGCCACCACCTTCGGATTCAGGTTCCCCCGCCGCTCCGATGGCTCATGATGCGCGAAAAGGTCGGCTCGGTCGGCGGTGGGGTAGAGGTACAGCGGGAAGAGGTTGTTGCCGCCTCTACGAAAGAGGTTGAGATCTGTCATTTGAACGGTGCAGGACACGATGTTCCATTCAGCCGACCCGACAACTTGACCGGCTCGTCCCACCGCTATTGCCACATTCTCCCCTGCCAGCATGTGCCGCATGACGTCCGGGCGCCCCCAATCCACCATGTCAGTGTGGTAATAGAGCCAGCGAAGATCAAATGGTCGGTACAAACATTGGACACAATACTCTCGCCAGTCGTCCATGGAATGGAGTTTTTGCCGTTTCTCCGGGAGCTTCCACCCGCGAGTATCCTTAAGAGCATATCCTTGACGAATGAAATCATCGCTCAGTTTGCGGTCTCGGAACTGCCCTATGCGTGTTAGAAGGGCATCACGGTCAAAGTCAAAAACAAAGCGGTCTCTGGCAGTCACAATGCCCGTGACGTTGACAGGAAATACGTCGGTGACTGGGACGAACTCCTGGTACTTCGCTTCGCCTGCTTTATCGCGCGGCACGAACAGGTAGAACGGCAAGGCGGGTTTCAACTCGCGCCATTGGGTATGCTCCCGGTCGTGAGCGTCGAGCCACGCATACTTCGGTTCCCTCAGGCCCCACAGGTCGGCGTGGCGGACGGCGGCGTCGCCTTTCTCTTTTCCACCGCGCTTGATGAAGAAGACAATGGCGACGCCCTGCCGGATGTCGAAGACGTTTTCGTCCTTGCTGCCGTCGGGGCAGGTCTCCTTCTTCAACGAGTTGCCGTGCAGGTCGAGAACGTAGATGTCGTCGAATGTCCGCATCAGGTTCTGGCGCATGCCCCGGAACGTCGGGTTGTCGAGGTAGCCGTGGTTGGTGATCATGCCCACGACGCCACATCCGGCCTGGTCAATTTTCCACTGGGCGAAACGCAGGAACTTTACATAGTCGTCCTGTAGCCAGTGTTTTTTCTCGCCGAAGTGTTTGCCATCAACGTACTTGTAGTCTTCGATCAACCCCGTGATCCATTTGCCTGTGTTGGTTGAGATGCCCGAATACGGCGGATTGCCGAGGATGACGAGGATTCGCGTCTGCTTCTTGACCTTGCCGGCGAGGTGGGACTCTTCGGCCAGCGACGACAGGCCGGGAAGATTGCTCTGGTCGAGTTCTTCGGTATCGAGGGTGTTGGTGAGGTAGAAGGGAACGCGCTCGTCGTCGGCGAGGCGGTGGCCAAGTTCCTCAAGGAAGAAGCCCATCTTGAGGTGGCCGACGGCGTACGGGGCCATCATCAGTTCGAAGGCTTAGAAGTTCTTGAGAATGTGCCCCCGGATGAAGTCCTCGCGCGAGCCGGTCCCATATTTGGTCTCGAACTCGGCGACCGCCTGCCGCGCGGCGAAAGCCACAAACGTCATTGTCCCCGCCGCTGGGTCCAGCAGCGTCACGCCGTCCGACGCAAGGCCGTCCGCCTTCCCGAACTCGGTCTTCAGCAGGGCGTGGAGCGAGCGGACGATGTATGAGACGACGGGTTCGGGCGTGAAGTAGACGCCCCGGCGCTCGCGCTCGGCGGGGTCGTATTGCGCGAGGAAGGTCTCGTAGAAGTGGACGATGGGGTCGCTGCCCTTGCCCTCGTGGTAGTAGCGGTCGAGGATGCCGGGCGCATCGGCCACGGCGAGGACTTCGGCTATGTCGTCCACGCACCAGGCAAGCTGGTCCGGCAGGTCGCCGAGCGAGATGAAGCGGAAGAGGTCGCGCAGCACGCCAATCGTGTGCGGGATGTTGTCGAAGGCGGCGCGGCGGCTGAAGCCATCGCCGGCGCGGGTGCGCGCTGCAAACAGGCCGTAGGCGATCGTCTGCGCGTAGAGGTCGGCGAAGTCCTCGGCGGTCAGCCGGCCGATGAGGAATTTCTGGAACGCCTCGTAAAAGCCGGAGAGGGCGCCGGGCTTGGTCTTCTCGGCGGCGAGTTGCTGCGCCACGATATCGCGGAGGAAGCGGGTCCGCTTGGCGAGTTCGACGGCGAGCGATTCGGCCGTGAACGCCTTGGGCAGCGAGAAGTCCAGAAAGCGGTCGAGAAGCGCGTAAAGTTCGTCCGGCTTCTCGACAGGCGGGGCCTGGCGGGCGCGATTGAGGACGTAGGGCCGCGCCGCGAGAACCGAATCGATCCGCTCGCCGTTTCGGTACAGGCGGAATTCTAGGAAGTTCGTCAGGATGAGATTCGGAAACGTCTCGCGGTACCGGCGCAGTTGCTCCGTCTCCTCGATGGCGTCTAGCCGCTCCTCGGTCGGGTTCTTGGCTTCGACATATCCCACGATGCGGTCGGTGCCGTTCCACAGTCGGAAGTCGGGGTTGCCCGAGTCGGTGGGCTTGGGAAGCGTCGTAACATGTATATGCTCGCGCCCGGTTGCGTGCGCGACTTCGCCGAGCATTCCCGCCAGCGCCGGATAGAGACTCTCTTCCCGTGCGTCTCCCCGGAGGGCGAGTTCGGAAAAGTTCTTGAGGTAGTTATTGAAGAGCGTTTTCTTGTTCATGCGCCCTCGTCCCGGTGTCTCATGCTCATTCCCGGGGGTCACCGCGGCCCTGCACCCCCTGAAATATGTGTGCGGCCTGGCTTGGTGGACCCGGCCCCATTCGCAACTTTGATCAAACCACAAGAGCTAGAGGCGGGTGGAGCCAAGTAAGTATCCCTATCGTTTACTGACCCGCCAACCCATGTGCCTTGAGCTTGCGGTACAGCGTCGCCCGGTCGATCCCCAGCAGGTTCGCCGCCTGCTCCTTGTTCCCGTTCGACGCGTCTAGGGCTTTCGAGAGCATCTGGCTTTCGAGGTAGCGGATCGCCGCTCCGAGCGGAGTGATGTCCGCCGGCTTCGGCCGGCCGGCCGCACGAGCGGGGCGTGCCATGCCCCTGTCCGGGACGGCGGGCGGGCTCTTCGACAGAGCGAAGCTCTCTATGAAGTCCGCCGAAAGATGCTCCGGCCGAATCACGTCACCTTCGCTGAACGTCACCGCACATTCAATCACGTTCTC
This sequence comes from uncultured Planctomycetota bacterium, assembly GCA_964466285.1. GTDB lineage: Bacteria > Planctomycetota > PUPC01 > PUPC01 > PUPC01 > CAYXNI01. The sequence goes on from CAYXNI010000019.1 coordinate 10,633, forward strand.
GAGCTGCCGCACGTTTCCCGGCCACTCGGCCTCGGTCAGCATCCGAATGACGGTCTCGCTGATCTTCGGTGTTCGGCGGTGAACGCGGCGAGCGTACTTCCGCGCGAAATGCTCCGCCAGGACCGGAATGTCGTCCCGGCGCTCGCACAAAGGCGGCACCGGAACCGGGACCACGTTCAGCCGGTAGTACAGGTCCTGCCGGAACTGTTTCGCTTCAACCATGGCCGTGAGGTCGCGGTGGGTGGCGGAGATGATCCGGACGTCCACCTTGCGCACCGCTGTGCTTCCGATCGCCCGGACCGCCCGCTCCTGGATGCAGCGAAGAAGCCGCTGCTGCATCCGGGGCGCCAGCTCGCCCACCTCGTCGAGAAAGAGCGTACCTCCGTCGGCGGCCTCGAACAGCCCGACCTTGTCGACCACCGCGCCCGTGAAGGCGCCCCGGACATGCCCGAACAGCTCGCTCTCGAGCAGCGTCTCGGCAAGCGCCCCGCACTCGACCGCGACGAACGGGCCGTGCGCCCGCGAACTCAGGGCGTGAATCGCGCGCGCCACAAGCTCCTTCCCGCTGCCGCTCTCGCCGCAGATGAGCACCGTGGACGGAGACGCGGCGACGTGTTCGATCAGCCGGCAGAGCCGTTCCATCGCCTCGCTGCGCCCGACCATGCCTTCGAAATCCGCGCGGCCTTCACCATTGCCGCGTTCCTCGTCCTGCCGGCGCGACCTCACGATGTCCCCTACCCTCTCAATCAGCCTTGCGACGTCCAGAGGCTTCGTGATGTACTCGGCGGCCCCTCGCTTCATCGCCTCCACCGCAGAGGAGACCGACCCGAAGCCGGTGATGATAATCACGCTGGGCGGCGCGCCGGACTGGCGGGCGGCGTCGAGCACGGCAAAGCCGTCCGCGCCGGGCATCATCACGTCTGTTATCACCACGTCATACTGCTGGCCCTGGATCATCTCGATCGCGGAAATACCGCTCGACGCAGTCTCCACCGCGTAGCCCTGAGGCTCCAGAGCGCAGGCGATCATGTGGGAAATCCCCGGTTCGTCGTCGACGACCAGAATCCTGGCCACGGCCGTCTCCTGTTCGAGCCTTAAGACGCCGGGATTATATCACGGCGTGCTCCGGCGCGAAAGTTTTAACGCCAGCCCCGCTGGCCAGGCCCCCAGCCAAACAGGAACCGAGAACCGAAAGAGAACAGGAAAAACCAGGCAAACGGCGGAAAGAGAGATACAATTTGGCCGTCACAAAGCTTGACTTTCGGCACCAGCAGCCCTATAATCCGCCTTCTACTTGGAAGTCCGGGGCCAACAAGGCTGGTACGAAATGGGCAGTTCGGCTGTTATGTCGCAACTGAAAATACTCAGCGGAACAGCAAATCCCAAACTTGCCGCCGCGCTCTGCGCCCATCTCGGCATCAAACTCGGCGACGCATACGTCGGCCGCTTCCCGGACGGTGAACTCGACGTCAAGGTCCGCGACGACGTCCGCGGGGCTGACGTGTTCATCCTCCAGCCTACGTGCCACCCGCAGAACGAAACGCTGATGGAACTGCTCATGCTGATCGACAGCGTGAAACGTGCCTCGGCCCAACGGGTTACGGCGGTCATGCCGTATTACGGATATGCCCGAAAGGATCGGAAGGACGAGGGCCGGGTCCCCATCACCGCGAAGCTCGTTGCCAACATGATCGTCACCGCCGGCGCAGACCGAGTGCTGGCCATGGACCTCCATGCCCCCCAGATTCAGGGCTTCTTCGACATCCCCGTGGACCACCTGTACGCCAAGCCGGTTTTCCTCCGCCATATTGCAGAGACGAAACTCAGCAACCTCGTCTGCGCCAGCCCGGACATCGGCAGCATGAAAATGGCCATCGGTTACGCAAGAGCACTCAACACGACCGTCGCTGCCTGCCACAAGCAGCGGATCGATGGCGCGCACGTCAGAATCACCGCCGTGGTCGGCGACGTCCGCGGCAAGAACGTCCTCATGGTGGACGATCTCCTCGCCAGCGGCGGCTCGCTCGTGACGGCCAGCCAGTATCTCAAGGAGGCTGGAGCCGGCGACATCTACGTCTGCGCCACGCACCCCGTCATGTGCGGCGACGCGTTCGACGCGCTGGACGCCGCACCCATCAAGGAAGTCATGGTGACGGACACCATCCCGATGCCGGCAGCGGGCGTCCCGGACAAGATCACGGTCGTGTCCGTGTCCGCGTTCCTCGCCGAGGCGATCAAGCGCATTCACATGGACATGTCCGTGAGCCATCTGTTCAAGGAGGTTTGATGGAGCAGGCAACGCTCAACGCACAGGCCCGTCAGGACATCGGATCATTGGCAGCGCGGAGGTTGCGCCGCCTCGGCAAAGTCCCCGGAGTCGTTTACGGCCGCAAGCAGGCTTCCAAGCCTGTCCTGCTGAAGACCGAGGACGTCCAGCACGTCATCGCCCACCGGATCAAGATGCTCACGCTCTCCGTCGATGGCGTGCCCGAGTCGGTCCTGGTCAAGGACGTGCAGTTCGACACCTACGGCGACGAGGCGCTCCACGTCGACTTCGAGCGCATCGCGATGGATGAACTCATCGAGGTCGAATGCCCCGTCGAGCTGGTCGGCACGTCCAAGGGCCAGGCGGCCGGGGGCGTTGTCGAGCACCCCGTCACAGACCTGAAAATCCGATGCCTGCCCGGCAACATACCCGATGCGATCAAGGTCGCCATCTCGCACCTCGAGATCGGCCACACCATTCACGTGCGCGACATCAAGGCGCCCGAGAGCGTGACTATCCTGACGGATGCCGAGTCGATCCTGGTGACGATCCGCGCGCCGGTTAAGGTCGAAGAAGTCGTCGCCGCAGCTCCACCCGAGGAAGCCGTCCAGGAACCCGAACTCATCCGCCGGCCAAAGGCCGAGGAAGAGGAAGAGACGGAAAGCAAGAAATGATGCTCCGGCGGAGCTTGGACTCCGAGAGCTTGAAGTGCAAGGTTCGACGAAAGCCGCACAGGCGCCTGAACTCTGAGCTTGACATTCGGACGCTGTTTCAAAAGCGGATCGTGTTGGAGAGCCAACGGCTCGCCGCGCAGTCTTGAGACGGCTTTCCGGACTCCAGGCCCGAGCGGCCGTGAGTGGTTTCCTGACGGTTCCGCGACATAGTATGCTGCGGGGGCCACAACTTGCTGGCGGTATTTGGCCTGGGCAATCCCGGCAGGAAGTACCAGGGCACGCGGCACAACGTGGGCTTCTTGGTCGTCGATCGGCTGGCAAAGGAGCTTGATGTTGACATCGGCCGCCGGCGCTTCAAGGCGCGGGTGGGCGAGGCCCGGACCGAAAGCGGCACGTTGCTCCTGGTCAAGCCGCAGACGTACATGAACGAGTCCGGCCGGTGCGTCCAGGCGGTTGTCAGTTGGCATCGGCTGACCACCGAGCAGATCTTTGTCATTTGCGACGACCTTGACCTCGAGCCGGGCGGCTTGCGGATCCGGCGGAAAGGCTCCAGCGGCGGGCACAACGGCCTCAAGTCCATCGCCGCGGCCATGGGGACAAGCGAGTTCCCGCGGCTGCGCATCGGCATCGGCCGGCCCGCGCCGCAGGACGCGGTCGACTACGTGCTGGAGCCATTCTCCAGCGCCCAGCGAGAAGCCGTGGCCCAGGCGGCCGGCCGCGCGGTCGAAGCCGTCAAATGTTGGGTTACCGAAGGCATCGAGACCTGTATGAACCGGTTCAATTGAAAGGGCGAAACACCTTGCGACCGTACGAAGGACTGTTCCTCGTGGACGAAGGAAAGGCGGCGGAGACCTGGCAGGAAGTCGCGGACCACATCCGCGGGCTCCTGGAGCGGCGCGGCGCCAACATCCAAAGCCTTGACAAATGGGACACCTGCCGTCTCGCCTACGAAATCCAGGGCAAGAAACGCGGAACCTACGTCCTCTCACACTTCGACATGAACCCGTCGGAGATCGACGAGCTCCGCCGCGACTGCCAACTCTCGCCGATTGTAATGCGGTCCATGATCCTGCGCATGGAAAACGTAGGCCAGTCCCTCGAAGCCGCCGAAGAGGCCATCCGCGCCCGCCGGCGGGCCAAGGGACTGGCCGAAGAACCGCCGGCCCCCCAGCCCGCCGCCGGCGAAGCTGCCCAGCCGGCCGCCGTTGAGCCGGTCGCCGACGAACTGGCGACCGACGAATCCGACATCATCGGCGACGTGAGCGAACTGGAGCCCGAGTCCAACTAGTTCCGAGGACAAAACGCCATGGCCAACTTCAACAAAGTCTTCCTGATCGGCAGAGTCACCCGCGACCCCGAGCTGCGTTACATCCAGTCCGGAACCGCCGTCCTCGATCTCGGTCTCGCCGTCAACCGCCGCATTAAGTCCGACGATGGCACCTGGCGCGACGAACCCACCTTCGTCGATGTCACCGTCTGGCGCAAGCAGGCCGAGAATTGCGCCGAATACCTCAGCAAGGGACGTCCCGTCTTCGTCGAAGGCCACCTGAACCTCGACCAGTGGGAAGACAAGAAAACCGGC
>CAYXNI010000020.1:0-14568 GCA_964466285.1 uncultured Planctomycetota bacterium
AGTCTACTTCTTCACGTCCGGCTGGCCGGGCCAGTACGCCGCAACACCTTCCCCATTGCTCAGGATCAGCCGCCCCAGCCCGTCGCGTCCGAGAATCCTCGCGTAGCCGCGCGTCTCCTTGTCGGACACCTCTACCATTCTGGCACCGTCCCAGTGGAACAGCCCGTGGTTCTGCACGCCGATCCAAAGCCCGTCGGCGCCATCCGCAAGGACCGAGACGCGGCCGGGCTTGTCGCTCGCCGGCCAGTCCTCGATCATCCGCACCGACTTGGCCGAGACGAGGAACGCCGCCGTCGCGAACGTCTGAGCCGTTTTCACATTAGTCACGCCCGCCGCCAGACCCAGCCACTGAAAGCCGCCCGCCTTGTCCCGGCCCGCCGGGCGCAGCCTGATTGACTCGCACAGGTACTCGCTCTCGAGCACCTGCTGAAGGCCCGGCCCGGGCTGCTTCAGGGCGGCAAGGATCAGCCGGATGCGCGAGCGCACCTCAATGTCTTTCTCGGCCGTCAGAAGCTTCTTGAGTTCGAGCGCCATCTGCGAACCCAAAGCCCTGAGCGACTCTGTCGCCTCCTCGCGCACCTGCCACTTGTCGCTGCGAAGGAGCGGGGCGAGACGTGCGACCTCTGCGGCCGGATCGATCTTCTTCGTGCTGAAGCGCACAAGCTGCCCGCGAGACGTGTTGACCAGAACGCTGTCGCCGCTCCCCGGCCACACGGCCTCCACGCGGTCGTCAGGCAACCCCTGAAGAACCGTGTAGTGGGACCATTCCCCCCCGTCAAACGTCCAGAACCCCTGAGTGCCGCACGCGGGCTCGCGCCCGAACACCCGGTTGCCTCGCGGACCGGAGGGCCAGCGGGCCCAGAAATAGAGCCGGCCGCCGGGGGCCTGAACGATCCGCAGCGTACTCATCGGACGCGAGACCTCGAGGCCGCCAGGGTCGGCCAGGTCGCGCGCACGCCAGTCATGCCCGTCGAACCACTGCAGCCCGCGCGAGTTGCCGAACCAGAGCCGGCCGGCGCTGTCCTCGAACGCGCCAGTCTGATAGTCCGTGACGCCTTCCGCGTCATCCGTCGTCGTGAAGGACGCCCCGGCGGGCGCGTCCAGGCGGAACGTATCCGCTCCTTTTACCCCGAAAATCTGGGCACCGTTCGGGGCCAGGCACCAGAGCCGGCCGGAGCGGTCAAGGAGCAGCGGGCGGAAGCCCGGCGAGAGCACGCGGTCGGGGGACAGTGTCGGCGAATCGGCAGGATCGCCCGCAGCGACGTAGACGCACGTCCCGTCCGCCGCGACCAGCGCCCCCCCGATCTCAGCCGGAAGGAAATGCCACAGAACCTTGCGCGGGGCGAGGTCATCGGCAAGCTGCGCGCCGCCAGCCACCGTCGACAGCGTGGCCGCCGCGCAACCTGCGGCGGCAAGCACCAGATATGTGCGAATTCCCCGCTTCATTCCCACATTCTAGACGGAAAGCCTCGTGGAGTAAATCCCGTTCCGGCATGACCGGAATGCCGAATGCCCAAATCCAAGTAATAATTCAAGGCCGGAACCTCAAATACCAAGTTCGACACGCCGCGTCTGGATGCGGAAGCACCGGCCGAATGCGGCACATGTCAGCATTTGAGATTTGGCATTCGGGCTTGAATTGTTATTGGGGCTTTGACATTTGGCATTTCGCTCACCAACGAGTGCTGTCAACTGCCAATTGCCGCGCGTTGAGCGTGTCGGGTCCGGTTCTCGTCCTTGGTTGACCGCATGGCCGGCGGGCCATATAATCAGGTCTGGGCGGTTCCGTTCCCCAGCAAGGTGCCGGTCGCACTGTGAGCCCGTCCGTGAAAAAGCCCCTCAAGGTCATGCACGTCATCACCCGCTTCATCCGAGGCGGGGCACAGGAGAACACTCTGCTGACCGTGGCCGGACTGGCCAGGCTGCCGGGCTACGAGGTCTCGCTCGTCACCGGCCCGGGCCTCGGGCCTGAGGGCGACATGCTCGATGAGGCGATGAAGTCCGGCGCCAAGGTGATCGTGATCGACGAACTGCGCCGGGCCATTCATCCGTGGCGCGACCTCGTCAGCTACGTCAAGCTCCGCCGGGTCATCCGCCGGCTCCGGCCGGACATCGTGCACACGCACAGCTCGAAGGCCGGCATCCTGGCCCGCATGGCAGCCAGGGCCGAGAAGGTCCCCGTCATCGTCCACAGCATCCACGGCCTGCCGTTCCACGACTACGAAAAGCCGCTGCTGAACAGGCTGTACGTCGCCCTGGAACGCCACTGCGGCAAGTACACCGGCCGGATCATCAGCGTGGCCGACGCGATGACCGAGAAGGCCGTGGCCGCGGGCGTCGCGCCGCGCAGCAAGTTCGTCACGATCTACAGCGGCATGGCCGCCGACTCGTTCCTGCACGGCAACCACGACCGCGCGGCCGTTCGGGCGCGCCTCGGTATCGCGGCGGACCGGCTTGTCGTCGGCGTGATCGCGCGGATCAGCCCGCTCAAGGGGCACGAGTTCGTCATTCGCGCCGCGCCGCAGATCGTCGAGGAGCATCCGAACGTCACCTTCCTCTTCGTCGGCGAGGGACACATCCACGCCGAGATGGAAGAGCTGGCCCGGCAACAGAACGTGTACGACCACATCGTGTGGGCCGGATTGCGGCCTTACCGCGAGATCCCCGAGCTGATCGCGGCCATGGACCTCGTCGTCCACACCTCGCTTCGCGAAGGTCTCGCCCGCGTACTGCCGCAGGCGTTGCTCTCGGGCGTGCCGGTCGTGTCGTATGACGTCGACGGCGCCCGCGAAGTCGTGGTCAACGGCCGGACCGGCTGGCTGGTCGAGCCGGAGTCCATCGGCGGCCTTGCCCAGGCCGTGAACGAGGCGCTGGGCGACTTGCCCGCCGCGCGGGCGAAGGCCGAGGTCGGGCGGCAGCTCTGCCGCCAGCACTTCCCCGCCGAGGTCATGGTCGGCACCATCGCCGACGAGTACGAGAAGCTTTTGGAGTAAGGAGAGGCAAAGGGGAACTGTGAAAACGGGAAAACGGGGAAGAGTTCTTTTCCCCTTTTCACCCTTTCCCCTTTTTCCTTTTCTTCTAACGAGCTGGACACCATGAGAATCGCGATTCCAAGCCTGCCGTCCGGCCGTCACAACTTCAGGACGGCCGCGCCCGCGTCCAACTACGGCGCGTTCGCCGCGGCCTCCGGCCTGCGGTTCATCGGCGTGATTGGCGTCGATGTCGTCGCGAACAAGATGAACGAGGAGCTCTTCGTCCGGGCCGCCATCACGGCCACGGTGCATGCCGAGTGCGCCCGGTGCGTTGAGCCCATCGAGGTCCCGATCACCACGGCGTTCGAGGCGCTCTTCCTGCCCGACCGCCTGCGCGACACCTCCATCCTGACCCATTGCGCCCAGGTCGAGAGCCAGCGCATCCTGTACTACTCCGGCGGCGTCGTCGACCTCGACGAGCAGATCATCGAGGCCCTGACGCTGGCCGCGCCGATGAAGCCGCTCTGCCGGCCCGACTGCAAGGGCATCTGCCTCCGCTGCGGCACGAACCTGAACGAGGGCCATTGCGCCTGCAAGAAGGGCGACTCCTTCGGCACGCCGCTCAAGGGGTTGTTCGGGAAGGGCTGAACCGAAAGAAGACCGCCTGTCCGAAAGCCTCACGCCCGCGCCAGTCGCGCAATGTCCGGCTGGCCCGAGAGGCGCGCCTCGAGCGTTCGGCCGACGAAGAGCTGGGCGCCGTCGGACAGCTCGCCGATGTGGTCCTTCGCGGTGACCTCGACCCGAGTCTGGCTCGTTCCCGCTTCGTGCGCGAGGCGCCGGACAAGCTTCTGGAGTTCCTGGGCGGCGTGGCGGTGTGCGTCCTCGAAGCTGGCGAACGACGGCGCGTCCGGCAGGCCGTAGACGTCGTAGCCGCCGGCCTCGTTGGGCACGACCTTCGCCTGCTTGTGGATGACCACCGAGCTGGTGATCGCGCCGATCGCGTTCGCGACGTCGGCGTGCGGCGGGATGACCGCCTCGGTCTCGAGCAGCTCGGCCGCCTGCGGGAGGAACAGGTGCACGGGCGCCCCGATCCCGATCACCGGGCGGTGCAGTTTGAGCCGCACGCGGTAGCCGTCGCGGCCGCCGTCGAGAGCGTTGCGGATCATCGCCTGCGCCACGGGCGACCGGTCGATCTCGTCCGCGTCGGTCTCCTCATCGAGCTGCTTCTTGAACAGCTCGACAGCCAGGTGCCGCACGACCTGCCGAAGCACCTTGTCCGCGAGCTTGTTGCGGTCAAGCCCGAGCAGGCGGGCGAAGAGGTCGCTGATGCGGCGCGCGGCGTCGGCGTCCCACAGCGCCACCTGACCGGTTACGTGGAGCAGGTCGGTGGGCGTCAGGCCGCACCGCTGGACTGCGTGCCGGTCTTCAAGCCGCGAGAGGTCGAGCAGCTCCCACGCGACGCAGCCGGTTCGGTGCGCGAGCTCCTGTACCGAGTGCGGGCGCTCGTGGAGGGCGTCGAAGATCTCGCGCTCGTCGTTGTCGCGCGGTTCGTGGCCGTCGCGTCCGTTCAGCGCCACAAGTTCCATCCCGCCGGTCGATCGGTCGAAGTAATCCAGGTGGCGTTCGAGCCAGTCGAGAGCCCCCATCGTGTGAGGTTGGCGGGCCGCGAGCCACGCGACCGGTGCGACGCGGCGGGGGCCGATCCGCAGCTCGCGCTTTTCCCACGCGACGACGCTGTCGCCGCCGAGGCCGAGGGTCCGCATGTCCAGCGCGCGGACGTGCGTTCGCCAGCCGCCGACGATCGCGCCTTCCTCGCACGTTCGGACGACGCCGTCCTTGATGATGGCGGTGTCGGTGGTCGTCCCGCCGATGTCGACCACCATGGCGTTGGACAGGCGTGCGAGGAAGCTCGCGCCAGCCACGCTTGCGGCCGGGCCGGACAGGATCGTTTCGATCGGCCGCTGCCGGGCCGTCTGAACGCTCATCAGCGAGCCGTCGCTCTTCACTACCATCACGGGTGCGCGGACGCCCCGCCGGCCGAGCGAAATGCCCACGTCGCCGATGAGTTTCTCGAGGCACGGGATGATCCGGGCGTTGAGCGCGGCCGTCGCGGCGCGGAGCCGGTAGTTGAGGCCTTCAGAAACCTCGTGCCCGCAGGTGACGCTCAGCCCGGTCTCCTCGCGGATGATCGCCTTGACCTTGAGCTCGTGCGACGGGTTGTTGTGGCTTGCGTACCCGGCGACGGCGAACGCCTCCACACACTCCTTCGCCATCATCTCGCGGACGACCCGGCGGACCTGATCCGGGTTGACCGGCGCCAGCTCGACGCCGTCGATCTCAAGCCTGCCCTCGAGCACGGCGAGGGGCCGGTAGGCGATGTCTTCGGGGTCGAACAGGCCGTAGGGCGGCATGATGAGCAGCCCGGCCTTCTGGCCGCGTCCCTCGACGATCGCGTTCGTCGCCAGCGTGGTCGAGATCGAGACGAGGTCCACCTGGGCGAGGTGCGCCGCGTCCAGTTGGTCGAGCGCCTCGTCGATCCCGATTGTGAAATCCCACTTCGTCGTCAGGCCCTTCGCCTTCTCAACAACCGCGTGCCGCCGGAAATCGTAGATGACGGCGTCGGTGTACGTGCCTCCGGCGTCGATGCCAAGCCCAAGCCGAACGGCACGGCCGCCTGCCGCCGACGTCTCCTCCCCCTCGAACACCTCGACCTGCGGGCCGGTCGGGCCGGCCTTCTCGCGCGCCCACACCGGCACGGCCTTGAGGCCCTTGCTGGTGGCGTCGTACACGGTGACGTGATGTGGCGGCACGATGAGAATGTCGCTGTCCGAGTGCCGCTGCGTGAGGAGTTTCGTGAGCAGCTCGCCCGTGCCCGCCAGTTCCTCGTACTTCCAGCCGAACCCCTCGGCCATCGAGCGGGCGATTTCCGCGTACTTGTGGCGGCGGGCCGATACGCCGGTGTCGATGAACGCGGCCCGCTGGTAGTTCCGCTGCCAGCTGTTGAGGAAGTACCGGACGGCTTCGGCGTTTTCGCGGCCGTGCTTCTCAACCATCTGGTCGAAGTCCGCGTCCGTTGGCCCGCGCCGGCCGCACTCCTTCTCGGCCTCCTGCGACTGCGGCGTGGACCGCTCGTCGACCCAGCCGGCCGAGATGTAGTAGGTGCCTGGGTACTTCGCGAACTGCTCCTTGTAGGCCGTGTCGGACCCGAGGAAGAGCGCGATGCAGTCGTTGACCCGCGGGATGGCGAGGGGGATGTTGCGGGCGTGGATGCCGACCGAACCGAGCCCGCACACTCCGTAGCCGACGGCGATGAGGTCGCCGAGTTGTGCGGCCGAGGCCGCGTCAATCGCCTCCTGCAGGCGGCGCCGGAGCTCGTGCGGGCGGTTGTGCAGTCCGCCCGGCAGGAAGCCCATCGAGACGTCGATGCCCAGTTTTTCGGCAACCGCCTTGAGATCCGCCGCCAGAACACCGCACGCCAGAACATGCACGCGTTTCGTTGATTCCACCAGGTTGTCTCCACGCTCCACTAACCGGCCATCGGCACGCGGCCACGGCAATGCAGGCGCCAAAAGCGCCGACATGCAGGCGGACCAGCCCGTCCGCGTCCGACATGGATCAATTATACCGGCACGGGGAACTACATCAAGTTCAGGAGGACCGTTGAAGGCCGTTTCCTTGCTTGATTTCCGGGCCATGGGCCGATATACTGAACGCGCGTGGTGGGGAATAGTGCAACGGTAGCACGCCTGACTCTGGATCAGGTAATCGTGGTTCGAATCCACGTTCCCCAACCAACCGAAGCCATTTTGGGCGCGGCCCGAAATGGCTTTCCTGTTCCTGGCGTTCCGCTGTAATCTCTCGGCATGTGTGGCGCATCTCTTACCATCATGAGGGCGACCGTATGAGCAAAGCCAAAGTCTGGGAGCCGCTCCCCCGTGAAGAAGTCGTCAAGGCCGTCGAGCGCACGAACCCCTCGCGCATCCCGCTGGTCATGGCCCGATGGTGGGGCGAAGGACTCGGCGAGCAGTACGGCGAACGCCTCAACGAGTTCAACCGCTACCCTGAAGACGTCATCTTCATCGGCATCCCCAAGTTCGACGTCGGCAAGATGAACCTCTCGTGGCAGGCCAGGCGCAGCGCCGCGCACGACTCGAACTGCCTGATCGACGACTGGGCCAAGCTCGACGAGTTCATCGAGAAGCTCCCCGACCCCGCCCAAGACCCATATTGGGCCGAGCAGGTTGCCAAGGACGTGAAGCGGCTCAAGGAGCAGAACCGCTACCTCATCGTCGGCTGGTGGGGCCTTTTCTTTGAGACGCCGTGGGGCCTGCGCGGCATGGAGAACGTCCTGACCGACTACTACCTCAACCCCGACAAAGTCCATCGCCTGCACGCCGCCCTGTGCGACCTCTACTGCAAGAGTATCCGGAAGGCCGCCGAAGTCATCCAGCCCGACGGCTTCTGGTCGAGCGACGACCTCGGCCACCAGACCCAGCCGATGATGAAGGCGGAGACGTTCGACGAGCTCATCAAGCCTTACTACGTCCGCGTAGGCCAGGAGTTGAAGCGCCACCGCATCCACTGGTGGCTCCACAGTTGCGGCAACAACACGCCCCTCCTTCCCTCGCTAATCGACGCGGGGGTCCGGATGTTCCATCCCGTCCAGAAGCACACGATGGACGAGCGGGCCGTGGCCCGCGAGTTCGGCGACCGGCTCGGCTTCTGGGCCGGGTTCGACGTCCAGCACACGCTGCGCGAGGAGACGCCGGCCGGCGTCCGCGCCGCGGTACGTGAACTGATCGACACGTTCGACCGGCCCGAGGGCGGCATGGCCATCGCCGCCGGGAACGGCATCGTCGCCGGCACACCGTTCGAGAACATCGAGGCCTTCCTCGACGAGGCGGTGGTCTATGGCGAGAAACACCGGCAGCGATACGCGAGGTGAAGTGCTGAATGACCGCCTCGGGGCTGGCATCGCATCTGAAATCATTCCGACCTGGAGGAAGAACAATGACGCCTGAAAAGCGCGATAGCATCCTGCGACGGTGGGGACTGACCGAGCAGGAACTGACGGAGATCATCCAGCAGAACCCGAGTATGAGGGGGCTGATGCTCGGCTACGTCGCTGAGTACAAACTCCGCAAAATGCACTTCTCCGATCCCGTATTTGAACACGTCCATAAAGCTGATGACCACGACCGAAGCAAGAAGGCCGATCTGACGGTTACATACAAAGGCCGACCGTTCGGGGTCGAGTGCAAGTCCGTGCAGACCAACAGCATCAGAAGGGTAGAGGCCGGATTCGAGGCGAAGTATCAATGTGACGCAAGCGACAGAAGGCCAGTCACACTGCGAAGCGGGAAAAAGCTCGAAACCACCTGCCTGCTGGTCGGTGAGTTCGATATTGTCGCCGTTAACCTTTTCGCTTTCGAGGAGAAGTGGCGGTTCGCCTTCGCACTGAACGAGGATCTTCCCCGGAGCAATTCTCCGAAGTATCGCCCTCCCATTCGGCGACAGCTTCTCGCAACTCTAATGCCGGTATCTTGGCCTCTACAGCCTCCGTATACCGAAAGCCCAATTCCGCTGTTCGAACGTCTGTCAGGTCGCGCATGACGTTGATGGAGTTCAGCTTCGATTTCGTCGCCCCCAGCTGAAAGACCAGAAAATATGAATGATTCTTCCGCGCGTGCAACTGCTTGATGACGCGCGTCACACCTGGCCTGTTACGCCTGACGATCACAAAGATGTCTTTCGCATAATACCCCAGGCGCATTAGATTCAGTATGATCTCCACATGCGTCATGCGTTGAATGCCTGCGCTAACCTCGTCCTGGCACTTGACAATCAGGACGCCATTTGGCTTCAAGACGCGCTTGGCTTCTATGGCAGCCTTGACGTAGAGCTCGAGAACAGCGTCATGCCATTTGTTGCCCAGTTCGGAGGGGCGATCGCCGTTCGAATAGTGTTCCCGAAAGGACGAATGCGTCCCGTTTCCAGCAAGGGAGTTGTCACTTCGATACAACCCCTCCATGTACGGGGGATCGAGAACAACACAATCAATCTCGCCATTGCGATATGGGAGCTTGCGGCAATCAACACCCATCTTGACGTCTGTGGCCAGGAGAGCATACTCTCCCGCTGGGATGCTCTTCCAGAAGACACCCTTGCCAAAGGTAACATCAGCCACCTTGGCCCCGGGCGGCACGTGCAGTCGCAAGACATGCGGGAAAACCTCACTGTTGTCCCCGGCATAAGCCGAGAACACCAACTCGGTCGTTGCCCTCCCGTCGGGAGACTTGCGTTTCGTTTTCATGCTGACACTATACCCAATCCTAACGCATACGCAAGTTATTTCTTGCGTGGCCGCCCAGGTTTCTTCTTCCCGTTCTTCACATACCCCTGCAACGCCCCCTCACCGATCAGATGATCACGCCCGTACTTTTCGGACTTCAACCTGTTTTCCATGATCAGTTGCCTGACCCGGGCGGGGGTAACGCCAAGGAACTCGGCTGCTGATTCTGTTGTATAGAGCTTGTTCATGCGTTAGCAAATATGATATCCTGCGAAGCTGGGAAAGAAAGAAGAATCTGGCGAACGAGTGTGTGGATTGGGGAATTGATATGAGTCGCCTGCTCGACGAACTCCGCACGCCGGAAAAGCTCAGCCGCCTTGTCCTGGCCCCCTCGTTCAAGAAGGGCGAGTTTGACAGCCACACGGTCGACTGCCCCTTCCTCTTCCGCCACGAGGGCCGCTGCTACATGACGTACGTCGGCTGGGACACGGTCGGCTATCAGACCGGCCTTGCGAGTTCCGCCGACCTCGTCCACTGGACGAAAGAGGGCATGATCCTCGGCCGCGGCCCGAAGGGCTCGCCCACCGAGTTCAATGCAGCGCTCACCTGCATCCTGCGCGACAACGAACTCCACGGCCCCGGCACACTCAAGAAGGTCAACGGCCGCTTCGCCGGCACGTATCACGCCTACCCGAACGAAGGCCTCGAGAGCGGCCCGGCCGCCATCGGCATCTGCACGAGCGACGACCTGCGGCACTGGGACGTCGCGCCGCCCGTCCTCCACGCCCAGGACGGCGCCGAATGGGAACACGGCGGTCTTTACAAATCGTGGCTCATGGAACACGACGGCGCCTACCACCTCTTCTACAACGCCAAGAACCAGCCCGGCTGGCCGTGGATCGAGCAGACGGGCGTCGCCACCTCACGCGACCTCCGCCGGTGGGAGCGGCACCCCGGCAACCCCGTCATCAAGGTCGGGCCCAGGGGCGCCTTCGACGACACCTTCGTCTCGGACCCCTGCGTCCTCCGCCACCGCGGCGCCTGGGTGATGTTCTTCTTCACCAACTCGAGCGACGGTCACGCCCGCGACAGCGTCGCCTTCTCCGACGACCTCCTCCACTGGACGAAGTCGAGCGAAATCCTCATCGACGTCGGCCCGCCCGGCAGCATCGACGCCGTCCACGCGCACAAGCCCGGCATCATCGCCAAGGACGGACGGTTATACCACTTCTACTGCGCCGCCTCCCGGCCCGCCGACCCGCGGCAGGGCGAGATCGAGTACGGCGAGACGCGAGGCATCGCCCTGGCCGTTGGCAACGGGGCAGGCAAAGGGACGGGATGATCCCCGGCACCCGCGTCATGGCAAAGTGCGATGGGGCGGAAGGCCAAGCGTATGAAGGAGTTAGCGGAGAGGTGTTCGTCTGTGCGTGTGCGACGACAGTTGAAGGTTTACAGTTGACGGCGGGACATGGTTTACAACTTCATCGGCAAGTATAAGGCTTTTCCACAGGTTGTCCACAGCCGTCCCGGAGCGGCCGCTCTCGAAGGTCGGTGAGTCCGTTGCGTACCGCGAAAGGTGGATGCAGCGGATGGGGCCAGTATTGTATTGCCAGGACGCCCCGCACCACACAACTGGGTGGGGCCTGCCCGGCAGGGGCAATTAAGGTTAAAGTCAGCGGGAGAAATTGTCGATATAACATCGTTACCGTCTCTTGGCGGTGCAGTGTCATCACGTATTTATTATGTTTGCGCTTTTGAGTGCGCGACGGGTTCAGGGGCCTGCGCGGCCGCTTTTCGTCGAGGAGCGCGTTGTGACGCAGTTAAACCCTACCCTGACTGACGGACTGTGGTCGTGGCGAGCACAGGTCAACGACGCGGCCATGGTGATTTCCACGCTTGAGCCTGCGGCGGCGGCGTGTGCGGCTCAGGACCTGGCGCGGGAACTGGCGCAGCCGGACCGCGCGGTGGTGCTTATGGGGGTCGGGGCGAGAGCCCCGCTCTTCTGGCACGTACCCGCGGGAAAAGAGCTGGATACAGTAAAGCCGGAGGTGGTGTTGTTGCTGGTGCAGAACAAGTTTTCGCCGTCGGCCCGGCTGCTGTTGGCGATGTCACATTGTGTGATTTTGATCACGGGAGACGAGCCGGAAGAAGCGGCGGAAGCATCAAGGCTGATGGGGACGATCGTGCAGCAGTCGGCCGCCAGCCACGTCGAAGTGGTGGTGGTCAGCGACAGTCAGTCGGCGGCGCAAGAGATCGGGAGCCGTCTGGCCGGTCTGGCCAGCGCGCAACTGGGCGATCGCACCAGTTGGCGCCGGCTGTCTGCCCGCAAGATCCGCGCGGCCGCGCACGAGGAGGGAAGCATGACTTCTGCAAAGGTGCGGCCCTTTCCGCTTTCGGAGGCGGAGTCGAGGGCCAGAGAGTGGGAGGAGAACTTCCGCAAGGCGGAGCGGCTTCTTCAGGAGGCGCAGGAGGCGTTGCGCCTCCAGATGGAGAGGTCTGCGGCGCCCGTCCGCCAGGCGCAGTTGGGCAAAGGCCCGGAGGACCGAGCCCAGGCCGTGTGAGGCGCGCGCGGGCGCATGGGGGCGTGGGAGCGGGATCATTGAGTTGCGCGGGGGAAATCACCGTTCTTCTGGACGAACTGTCCTTGCCCACAGGGGAGAATACAGGGGCCTCGCTCTGTCATTATGGCGCTGTGTTCTGGCAGTCTTTCCTGCCAAAGTGACATAGGAACCGGGCGAAGCGCGCAAATCTGAAGAAAACCGCATCGACAACTTACTGGTAACCCGCCCCTTGTGATAATTCGCCTTTCGGTTGGGGATTCTCTCTGGCTTTGGCACGGGATTTGTATATCATACGTCGCCCCGGTTCAGTCAGGGTCGCTCTGTGCGGGGTGCAATGTATGTGTTCCTGGACTTATGTCTGACCTAGAGGAGGTGATCGGTCACATGGCGAAGCAAATGGCATTTGACGTGGAAGCCCGGAAGGCAATGCGGGAAGGGGTGGTGAAGCTGGCACGCGCGGTCAAGAGCACGCTGGGGCCTCGCGGCCGGAACGCCGTGTTGCAGAAGAGCTGGGGCAGCCCGACGGTGACGAAGGACGGCGTGACCGTGGCCGAGGAGATTGAGCTGAAGGACAAGTATGAGAACCTCGCCTGCCAGATGGTCAAGCAGGCGGCGTCGAAGACGAGCGACGTGGCCGGGGACGGAACGACCACGGCGACGGTGCTTGCGGAGGCGCTGTTCCTGGAGGGCCTCAAGAACATCATGGCGGGCGCGAACCCGGCCGACCTCGTCCGCGGCATGCAGCAGGCGGTGGACAAGGTGGTTGACGCTCTCAAGAAGCTGGCGAAGCCTGTCGAAGGCAAGGCGGACGTGGCGAAGGTGGCGGCCATCGCGGCGAACAACGACGCCGAGATCGGCAAGATGATCTCCACCGCGTTCGAGAAGGTTGGGAAGGACGGCGTGATTACGGTCGAGGAAGGGAAGGCCTCCGAGACGAACGTCGAGGTGGTGGAAGGGATGCAGTTCGACCGGGGCTACCTGTCGCCTCATTTCGTCACGAACGTGGAAGCGATGGAGGTCGACTTCCGGGACGCGTTCATCTTGATCTACGAGGACAAGATCTCGGCGGCCAAGGACCTGATTCCGCTGATGGAGCAGGTGAGCCAGACGGGCAAGCCGCTGCTGGTGATCGCGGAGACGGTGGAGAGCGACGCGCTGGCAACGCTGGTGGTGAACAAGCTGCGCGGCGTGGTGCAGTGCGCGGCGGTGAAGGCGCCGGGCTACGGCGACCGGCGCAAGGCCATGCTGGGCGACGTCGCCGCGCTCACGGGCGCCCGGGCCGTGTACAAGGACCTCGGGATCAAGCTCGAAAGCGTCACGGTCGAGGACCTGGGCCGCGCGAAGCGGGTGGTCGTGGACAAGGACAACACGACGATCGTCGAAGGCGCCGGCGACCCGGCCGAGATCAGCGGACGCATCAAGCAGATCAAGACCGAGATCGAGACGACGACAAGCGACTACGACCGCGAGAAACTCCAGGAGCGCCTGGCCAAGCTGTCGGGCGGCGTCGCGCAGATCAACGTGGGCGCGGCGACCGAGAGCGAGATGAAGGAAAAGAAGGCGCGGGTCGAGGACGCCATCCACGCGACTCGTGCGGCGGTGGAGGAAGGGATCGTCGCCGGCGGCGGCGTGGCGCTCATCCGCACGCTGTCGGAGCTGAACGCGCTCAAGGCGAAGGGCGACGCCGCGACGGGCGTCGACATCGTCCGCCGGGCGCTGACACGCCCGCTCTTCTACATCGCCGAGAACGCGGGGAAGGCGGGCAGCGTGGTCGTGGACAAGGTGAAGCGCGGAACCGGGGCGTTCGGTTATGACGCGAACGCAGACACATATTGCGACCTGGTCGCGGCGGGAATTGTGGACCCGGCGAAGGTCGTGCGGTCGGCTCTGCAGAACGGGATGAGCGTGGCCGCGGTGCTGATCATGAGCGACTGCCTTATCACGGACCTGCCCAAGAAGGAAGACGAAGCCGCGCCGGGCGGTCCGGGCGGCGGCATGGATGACATGATGTAACGTATGGAAACTCGCACAGATCCATAATGCATTGAAGAGGAGTTAGAGCCATGGCAGTGAAACCGCTTGATGACCGGGTCGTGGTCGAGGTGTTGGAGGCGGAGTCGAAGACGGCGGGCGGGATCGTTCTGCCGGACACGGCGAAGGAGAAGCCGCAGAAGGGCAAAGTGGTTGCGGTGGGCTCCGGACGGCCGCTCGAGTCCGGAAAACGGGCGAAGATGGAGGTGAAGAAGGGAGACATCGTCTTGTTCGCCAAGTACGGCGGAGATGAGGTCGAGATCGAGGGAAAAGACTGTCGCATTCTGAAGGAAAGCGATATACTTGCTGTCATTCAGTGAAAGAGGAGGCGAGGTTACATGGCGACGCCAAAGCAATTGATGTATGATGACGAAGCACGCCGGAAGATCCTGAGCGGCGTGGAGAAGCTGGCCGGAGCGGTAAAGATCACGCTGGGGCCGGCGGGCGGAAACGTGATGCTGGAAAAGAGCTGGGGCTCTCCCAAGATCACCAAGGACGGGGTGACCGTGGCCAAGGATGTCGATCTCGAAGACCCGTTCGAGAACATGGGCGCGAAGCTCCTGCACGAGGCGGCCAACAAGACGAGCGAGGACGCAGGCGACGGGACGACGACGGCGACGGTCCTCGCCGAGGCGGTCTACCGGGGCGGCCTGAAGATGGTGGCCGCGGGCGCCGACCCCAAGGAAGTCGCGGCCCGCATCAAGCTGGCCTA
>CAYXNI010000021.1:0-1572 GCA_964466285.1 uncultured Planctomycetota bacterium
ACCGGGACACGGCCAAGCCCTCGATGAAGCCGGTCGAAGACCTTCTGGCGCGCGCCACAGGGATTCTCGTCGACCGCGCGATCGGCCGCATTCCCCCATGAAGGCGGCAGACACCCTGCCGGCTCCTTGCCCATACACTTGAAACGCGCCCGCGTGTTGCGATGACGATCACCTCGCGGACGGTGTTCCCCAGGCTCAGCGAAATCGCGACCTGCGGCCTTCGGACTCCCCTGCCCTGCTCCGCTATGCCTTGGCCTTCGGCACTTGCCAGTGCCATCCGACGCCGGATCGGCCCGGTGCCTGAGACGATCTGGCACGCGCCAGATCCCGATAACCGGTTCCCGCCCGCATGCCGCACCGGACGGCCTCCGTCTACCTGCGGCTCAACTCTTTGTAGACTTCGTCGTAGTAGAGGACGCTGTCGACGGGGGTGTTGGGTGGGATGTGATTGCCGACGGCCATGAAGAAGCCGGGGTACTTCTTGCCGATGTTCATGCAGCGCTCGACCTCGGCGCGGATGTCCTTCTTCGTCCCCATCAGCAGGATGCGGGTGTCGGCGTTGCCTACGAAGACTTTCTTCCTGCCGTACTTCTCGGCAAACAGGGCCATGTCCGTCATCGGCTCCATCACGAAGCCGTGCACGCCGGCCTTGACGAGGTCGTCGAGGAACTCGGTGTAGTTGCCGTCTGACGTGAACATGATCTTCTTCCCGCTGTCGATGAGCGGCCGGAAGTATTTCTTGAAGTTCGGGAAGACGTACTTGCGGTACCAGGCGGGCGAGATGAAGGGGCCGGCAGTCCAGACCATGTCATCGTGGATCATGACGACGGGCACGTCGGCCTGGGCGAGGGCATCGAAGTGCCACTGGCGCCACTGACAGTATCGGTTGGTCAATTCACCGAACTTTTTTTGATCGACGCCCGCGGCGAGGAGCAGCATGTCCCAGCCGAAGATGGCGATGAGGCCCGAGAGGCAGGTGGTGTAGATGCCGGCCATGTTGACGCCGTCGGGATGCGCCTCGCACTGGCCGCGGTATGCGTCCTCGAACCACTTGACGAGCTCGGCCTTGTCCTTCTTCGGGAACGCCTCGCGCGGGTCAAATGCGAGAGCTTCCTCGGGGGTTCTGAACGGGCAGGTGCCGACCGGGCTGTAGTCTACGCCGCCGGCGGCGTAAACGGCGTGGCCCATGTTGGTCTGCCACTTGCCGAAGTCCTCGTTGCCGATGTTAGTGCACCAGAAGAAGTCGAAGTTCCAGATGCGCCAGAGCTCCTTTTGTGCCTGTGACTTCACCTCGTCCGGGCTGTCGATGGTGACGCCGATCCCGGTGATCGCCTTGAGCGCATCCCAGTGCCCTTCCAGAGAATACTCGGTGCGGGGCACCCGCTTCGGCATTTCTAGGTTCATGGCTGCCATTCCATCCTGGTACGACATCGGTCTTCTCCTCGTAAGGATTGTTCGCAGGTCGCGCGGCTATCTTACCGGCGCGCCGCGTGCAAGGCAAGTCAGGGGTTCTTCCAACGGGCCGGCCGCACGGCGGGCAAAAAAACGGGGTGATCCCGGCTGGATCACCCC
>CAYXNI010000021.1:1582-14427 GCA_964466285.1 uncultured Planctomycetota bacterium
GGATTGTTCGCAGGTCGCGCGGCCATCTTACCCGCGCGCCGAGCGCAAGGCAAGCCAGGAGGGGTTCTTTCAACGGGCCGGCAGCGCGTCGCCCGCCCGGTGCTCGCGGAGATGTTCAAGAAACAAGTCGAGGACGGGAACGGCGGGAGAACCTTGGCGATCGGCTGTAGCGGCCCGCGTTGAGGGCGGGTGCCGCACGGCGGGCAAAAAAACGGGGTGATCCCGGCTGGATCACCCCGCAGACTGTTCCGTACACCGGGACAGTCCGTCTCCTGTGGAATTGCCAGTCCTTATTCGCCGCCGCCCGGTTTCAACACGACGAACCGGTTCCCCTGTCGAGTCGCCAGCAGCAGCAGGATGGCCTTCTTCGTGCCGGCCTTGCGGACTGCGGCGTCGAAGTCTTCGACATTACGCACGGGACTGCGGTTGATCTCGATGATCACATCGCCCTCGGCGATATGGGCGCCGGCCGCGGCGCTCGGTTCTTCAACCGCGGTTACCACGACTCCGCTCTTGACGTTCATGCCAAGCTTCCCGGCCAGTTCGGGGGTCAGCGTCTGGACCGTCAGCCCAAGGTTCTTTATGATGCTCTCCCCCTTGGCGGCCGCCACGGCCGAATCGGTCAAGGGGCTGATCTTCACGGGGATCGGGTTCCGCTTCCCGTCGCGTACGACCACAAGTTCCGTTTTCGTCCCGGGCGCGGTCAGTGCGACCATTGAGCGGAGTTTTGACGGGTTCTCGACTTTCTGGCCGTTGTACTCAACGATGACATCGCCGGGCTTCACGCCGGCCTCGGCCGCGGGCGTGCCCTCGAACACCTGCGACACCAGGGCGCCCTCCGCCGCCTTGAGTCCGAACCGTTCCGCCATCTCCGGCGTGACGTCCTGAATCTGCACGCCGAGCCACCCGCGCGTGACCTTGCCAGTCTCGATCAGCTGCCGCGCGACGTCCTTGGCCATGTTGATGGGAATGGCGAAGCCGACGCCGACCGACCCGCCGGTGCGGGAGACGATCGCGGTGTTGACGCCCACGGCCTCCCCGCGGGTGTTCAGCAGTGGTCCGCCGGAATTGCCCATGTTGACCGCCGCGTCCGTCTGGATGAAGTCCTCGTACGCCTCGATCCCAAGCCCGGTCCGTCCGAGAGCGGAAACAACGCCCGTGCTGACCGTTTCCCTCAGGCCGAACGGGCTGCCGATGGCCATCACGAACTCGCCGACCTTAAGCTTGTCGGAGTCGCCCACTTTCAGCGCGGTCAGGGCCGAGGCCTTGATCTGGACGACCGCGATGTCTGTCTGCTTGTCGCCGCCGACCACCTTCCCGTCGTACTCGGCGCCGCTGCCGAGAAGAACCTTGATATCCTCGGCGCCCTCAATCACATGATTGTTCGTGAGGATATAGCCCTTCGCCGCATCGATGACGAACCCCGATCCAAGCCCCTGGCTCCGAAAACGCCGTTCCTCCGGCATGCCCCGCCGCGGAAACATCTCGTCGAACATGGGCGGCAACTCCGGAAACGGCGGCATCTCGCGTACCCGCACCGTCCGCGTCGTGTAGATGCTCACGACCGCCGGTCGCACTTGCGTGGAGAGTTGTGAGACCGCGCGGCTGAACGCCTCCAGTACCGCGATGTCCTTGCCTGGGACTTCCGCCTCTCCCGCACGCGCGCTCCCCGTCACCAACGCGATAAGAATCGATAAACCGACGGCAATGCGCAATCTTCCCATTGCTCCTTCCTTCCCTCCGTTTCCATCCCGAGGGTCACCACGTGTCGTCAAACCCACCGTGGCGGATCAGCGAGGCAAGCTCGCTTGAGACCCGTCCGGTCCGATGGCCGACTTCGGCGTTCCTCATCGTGCAGCGCCGACAGAGCCGATGATATGTGTCCGTGTAGATCCGTCTCCCGCATCGGAGACAGGCCATCCACTTCTTATTCGTCCCGGTGGTTCGGATCGCCATGTGAATCACTCCTTTCCCCTCCCGTTGATGCTCTGCGGCCCGGCGGCCGCCTCCTGTTGCTCCGGCGACCCTTCGCCCCCGGCCTCTGTATCACACCTATAACAGAGGGGGGATCCCGGGCTAGCTGGTCGGTGGCAAGACCGCTAGCCCGGGACCGAGAGAGAGCACCTTGATAAAGAACTCAGGAGGAGCTTTCGTGCGCTTCCTCTATGTTAAACACGCCAGAGCCGTCCGGACTTACAGCAAAAACTGTTCCTGAACGGGGGAAAATTATGTCACCGGTTGTCACACAATTCCATCGTCTGTGTGCGCAACGGGTTACGAATCTTCCAGAAGTTTTTGGGGCCGTGAGGCAGGGTAAAGACTGACACTTTCGCCGCTCTGGAGAGTGCCATTATGACACGATGTGTCAGTTTTTCTGTTTCACATGTTCCGGGCGCTTCCGGGATGAAACACGCTTCGTTGAGCTTCGGCGGTCAGAGCAACCGGTTGGAAGACTTTTCCTGGAACACGAGACGTGTCAGGCGGGCCGCGCTTTCCGGGCGATGCTTCTAGCCCGCGAGCGATGATCGCAGCTCCTCGCTGTTTGGCACTTCGCCATCCCATCGCGCGACCGCGTTGTCCCTATGCTCGACTATGGTAGTGGGGATCTTGGACACCTCGCGAAACGCTCCCTCGCCCAGGCCGTCCGCGCTGTCCATATCCATGAAGATGACCGGCACTTCTCCCACGAGACCCCACTTGTTGATGTAATGGCCCACCTTATTCTTCGTCGTCGTGCACTTCGCACACCCCTGTTTGCCAAAAATGAAAATCGTCTTCTGCGGCATGGCTCTCTCCCTTCCTCCTGAACTGCGGCGGAAATGAACCGCCGAGAATGCGAATCGGAATTCCTATCCCGCCGCTCCCGAAACGACGGCGGTCGAATCCTCTTTCACCAGGTAATCGCCTCTCTGTCGATCCCGGAGTTCTCCGAGCTTCGAGTTGTTCCAGTTCTTGATCCGGCTGTAGTATCCCACAATCCGCGTGATGCCATACACGTCGGCCGACCCGCAGGCCCTGCAGGTGTCGGAGAGACCGGCCGACATCTTCTGGCACGACCGACAGATGGTGAACTCCGGCGAGATAGTGAGCTGCGCGGCATGTGTCTTGTAGAACGTCTTCGCGACGAGGCTCTCGATGCTTGCGGCCGAGGGGAGGTTCTCGCCCACAAAGGCGTGGATGATGGCCCCCGACTCGATGAGCGGGTGGAACTTGCTCTGCAGCCGGATGCGGGTGAGCATGTCGACGGGAGCGTCCGCACGCAGATGGATGCTGTTGGTGTAGTAGTACTCGTCGTTCTCGACGTTGCCCCGGACATACTCGCGGGCGCACGGGAAGTTTCGGAGATCGATCTTTGCGAGCCTTCGAGCCGCGCTCTCGGCGGGAGATTCCTCCAGCGTTACCTTCATGTTGTGTTTCTTGCCGAGTTCCTTCGCTTTGAGGTGCATGAAGGCGACTATCTTCAGGCCGAGCTTCATCGTGTCGTCGCCTTCGTGCAGCTCGCGGCCGGTCATGTACTTGAGGCACTCGTTCAGGCCGAGCAATCCGATGATGTACGTGCACGCCTCGAGGTCGATGTAGGGCCGTCCGTCGGCCGCTTCCTTGCCGATCTGCCACAGCGGCATGTTGGGCTTGGACATCATCCGGGCGATGAACTTTCGCTTCTGCAAGTGGGCTTTCATGCAGATTCCCATCATGGCCTCGATCTCGGAGAAGAGCCGGTCCATGTTGCCGTAGCCGGCGCGGTACGCGGCCTGCGGCAGGTTGATCGTCACGTTCTGGAAACCGCAGAAGCGCATGCTTTCGGGGTGCTGAAGCATGTAGTTGTCTTCGATCTTCGTTCGGAGCCGGCAGCAGGCGCTCAGCGTCACTTCGTCGCGGTCGAACACGAAGTACGGGCTCCCGTTCTCGCTCGCGACCTGGCACGCGTACCGGAAGAGGTCGTACTGGCGCGGGTCCTTGAATGTCTCGTCAGTGATGTGAAAGTCGCACTTCGGAAACGCGAAGATGTGGCCGTTGGAGTCGCCGGCGCGCCACACGTCGAGCATGGCCCTCGTGAACTGCATCGCCAGTTCCTCGTAATCGCCGTACGTCTTCCCCGTGGGCTTCCCGCCCGGCCCGATGGCCTGGATGCCTTTCATATAGGCGGGAACGCCGGTGTGAACGTTGAAGTCGAGGAACAGCGTCTGCCCGCCCCGCGAGAACGCGCTCTGCGACCCGGAGAAGATGAGGTGCTGCGCTTCCTGCCGCAGCCGCTCCTCCGACAGACCCTCCAGGTACGGCGCGTACAGGACGTTGATGTAGCCCACGCCGAGCGCACCGGCGTAGTAGGCTTGCATCGAGGCCAGGAACGTGTTCAGGTGCCCGGTCAGTGTCCGCGCGTGCTTCGCAGGCGCCGACGCCGTGTCCAGGTTCTCCAGCGACAGGCCATACTTCTTCAGGTATTCCAGCGAGTGAGATGAGCAGTACACGCGGGTCGGATAGCCGAGGTCGTGCAGGTGCACCTGTCCCTGCCGGTGAGCCTCCGCCACGTCCTCAGAGAAAAGGTTTTCCAGGGCAAACTGCTTGAGCGTGTGCTCGGCGATCGCCAGGTTAATCGCCTCCGGGTTGTTGGCCGTGATGTTGCTGTTCTCGCAGCTCTTCGAGAAGATGAGCTGGTCGAGGTCGTACTTGGGCATGCCGATCATGGTCTGCCGCCGCAGCGTCCGCTCGTAGCCGCGCTCGAAGAGCTCGTTGTCGACGAGCTCGCGCACGAGCGTGGTCGAGATGCGCTGCATGCCGGAGTTGAAAACCTTCTTTTCCACGGCGCTGGCGATCTCGTACGCCGCGGCCTCGTCGAGGTCGGCCTCCTTCATCAGGGCCGTCGCGATCCTGCTCCTGTCCCAGTTCAGCAGTTCATCGCGGGAACCCGGGTCGACCAGCAGTGAGATGTCCGTCGTGTTGCGGCTGGCGCGAACGGCCTTCCGCACGCGCAGCAGGTTCCGCAGGCGTGAGCGCTTTTCACGGTACAGGATGTACGCCTTCGCCGTTTTGGCGTGACCGGTCTCGATCAACGCCTTTTCGACCAGGTCTTGGATGTCCTCGATGCCGGGCGGGTTGTCGTCGCTGTAGTTGTTCTCGAGGAACACCGTGACGATCTCGGCGAGGTCCTCTGCCGTCTGCCGGTCCTCGCCGCCGACCGCCGTGGCCGCCTGGAAGATGGCGTCGGCAATCTTCCCATTGTCGAAAGGCACAATCCTTCCGTCTCGTTTTATGATCTTGTGCAGCGTCGGCATGCCGGCAGCCCCTCCTCTCTTATTCCTTCCTGGCATTCCCCGCATTCCCCTTCTGCAGGAGCGGTCGTAGCTCGTCCAGGAACTGGTTTACGTCCTTAAAGTCTCGATACACTGACGCGAACCGCACATAGGCGACGTGGTCCACTTCCTTAAGCGCGGCCATGACGATCTCGCCGATAGTGCGAGACGCAATCTCGTTGTCCGGCATCTTGCAGGCTTCCCGCTCGATCCTGTCGATGAGGTTCTCCAGCACGTTCGTCGGAACCGGGCGCTTCTCACATGCCTTCAGGATTCCCGCCAGCAGCCTCGCACGGTCAAAGGGGACGCGCGACCCGTCCTTCTTCACCACTCGAAGCGGGATCTCCTCCACTCGCTCATACGTCGTGTAGCGTTTGCTGCAAGCCAGGCACTCCCGTCGGCGGCGAATCGCAAACCCCTCATCGGCGGGCCGAGAGTCCACAACCTTGTCGCTATCCGTCTTACAGAAGGGACAGTTCACGGCAGTGTAACGATCCTATTGATTTTGAAGCGGGCGGCCTCGAAGGGGCCCGTGAGGCCTTACATCAAACCAGCATACGCAACGATATAGAACGTCATATAGTGTAGCCCATCGCCCTTCATACCACCACATGTTGTGGCAGGTGAAGTATACCACACAATATCGCGGAGGCAAAGTTTTTTCGCAAGATTTCTCAAAAAGTTAGAGCCCACACCGGAAATGCCCCGACCGCACGCGCCTAACTGCCGGTCTTTGAGTCAGTTACGACGTCGACGACGATGCCTGCCTCGTTGAGGATTTCCTTTGCGAGCCCGTCTGGATAGTCCCCGAGGACGACGATGCGCTTCACGCCGGCGTTGATCGCCATCTTGGCGCAAAGTGAGCACGGGTAAACGGTTGCGTACAGCGTCGAGCCCTCCGTGGGCACCCCGAAGTCCGCGGCCTGGAGGAATGCATTCATCTCTGCGTGGAGCGCCCGGCAGAGTTCCTGCCGCTCGCCCGAGGGAACTTTCTGCTGCGTTCGCAGACACCCGGCCTCCTCGCAGTGCTTGATGCCCCGCGGAGCGCCGTTATAGCCGGTGGCAAGAATGCGTTTGTCGCGCACGAGGATTGCGCCGACCTGTCGCCTTAGGCACGTCGACCGTGTTGCGACCTGCTTGCTGATTCCAAGAAAATACTCGTCCCAGCTAGGTCTGGTCATCTCTTCTCCGGGTCAACACTGTTTGCGTTCCCTGGCAGTATAACGATCGCCTGTCACCTCCGCAAGCCGCCCGCCCGTTCTTCGCAAGCGGTCTGGTGACTGGATCAGGCCGCGCCCGGCGCGGGGATCACCGCCGTCTTCACTCCGTCGTGACTTACAAGCGACCGAAGAATCTCGTCAAGTCGCGCGAGCGGCAGTTCGCCGGTGACGAGTTCCTCAGACGTGACCGCTCGTTGTGCGAGCAGGTCAAGCGCGCGCCGCACGAATCTGGGCGTGTGGTGGAAGACGCCTCGAATCTGCACCTCCGAGTAATGGATGAGCGACGTGTCGACGGTCATCGTCGTGCCCGAGGCGCAGCCGCCAAAAAGGTTGGCGATGCCGCCTTTCCTCACCATCCGGATTGTGCTCTCCCATGTGGCCGGCAAGCCGACGGCCTCGATCGCGACGTCGGCTCCGCGTCCGTCGTGGCACATTTCGCGGATGGCCGCCGCCACGTCGTTCACCGCCGAGACGTTGATCACGGCGTCGGCGCCCAGCCTTCGCGCGCGGTCGAGCCGGTCGTCGCGCACGTCGGTCACCAGCACGCGCGCAGCGCTAATCGAGGCGAGCCGCACGAACATGAGGCCGATCGGGCCCGCGCCGTTAACAACCACCGTGTCCCCGGGCCGGATGCCGGAGCGCTCGATCCCGTGCACCACGCACGCGAGCGGCTCGAGGAGTGCTGCGTCGCGGGAGGCGAGACCGTCCGGGATTTCAAGCAGGTTCTTCTCGACGATCGGCTCAGGGATATCAATGTACTCCGCGAACGCCCCGCTCAGCCGCAGGAAGAGGTTCTCGCACATGCTCTCGGCGTTTCTCGTGCAGTAGAAGCACTGTCCGCACGGGGCTGAGTTCGCCGCGACCACCCGCATGCCCGGCTTGAAATGCTCGACCCGGTGACCGACCTCCACCACCGTCCCGGCGAATTCGTGGCCGAAAACAAACGGAGGCCTGAAAAGCGGATGGCCGCGGAGCAACATCTTCCTGTCGGTTCCGCACGTGAGGCCCACGTCGACCCTGGCCAGAACCCCGCCCGGTCCGATCGCGGGTGCGTCCACCTCTTCGAGCCGGACGTCATTGGGGCCGTAAAACATCGCCGCCTTCATCTGGTCTCGTCTTCCACCCATCTCAGGAAGTCCGGATTGCCGTCTAGCACTGGCAGTACGACCACGCACGGGCAAGTGTAGCTGTGGAGCGATTTGACCTTGGCAATGAGTTCGCCCGCAAGTGAGTCCTTCGTCTTGGCGATCAGGATGGCCTCGCTGTCGTCCTGAACCTTGCCCTTCCACCAGTACATCGAGTTCACGGAGTCGATGACGTTCACGCACGCGGCGAGGCGGGTCTCCACCAGCTCGCGGCCGATGCGCCGGGCTTCGGCCTTGTCCTTCGTTGTGATATAGATGAAGTTTACCGGCATAGCGGCGTTGCCTTTAAGTAACAGAGGTGGCCGCCCGCGCCCGGGCCGCGTCACCCGGCACACATTGTAACGCCTGTGAGGAGGAACACAAGCCGATCGCTCGCGCGAGTAGAAACCGTTTGACATCTGCGCGGTCTCAACTACAATCCTTTACAGAGACTGTCTATGGTGGACGCGCGATGGTTCAGATGGAACTCTCGAAAATTATCATTACGGAGACGAGCGATTATCAGGTCATCTGGCTGCGCGAAAAGGGCGGCCAGCGCACGTTCCCCATCCTGATAGGGATCGTCGAGGCCGCGGCCATTGACCGCACGGTCCGGGACATCCAGACCCCGCGCCCCCTGACGCACGACCTCCTGGCCAGCGTAATAACGAAGGTGGGCGCGACGCTTGATCGCGTGATCGTGAGCTCACTCCGCAACAACACCTTCTACGCGAAGCTAGTCCTCCAGATGAACGGCAACACGCTGGAGGTCGACTCGCGCCCGTCCGACGCCGTCGCCGTGGCCGTCCGGCTCAACGCGCCGATCTTCGTCGAAGAGACCGTGCTCGACAACGTCTGCAACGAGTCAAAGAGCCCAGACGGCGAAGGCCAGGGCCCCACCATCGTGTGACCTCAAGACCGCGGGCAGATGCAGCCGAAGACGCTGACGCCGGGATTGTGCGCGTACCGCTCTCAGCGGCTCCCTGTCGCGCTTGCGCTTTCCCGTCCGAAGCGTCAAGAAGAAGCCCGGGGTTTTCGCTTGCGGGCATACGCCGAACCACATATATTTTAGTTGGGCTGACAACTGTGGAACAGGTATGTAATGTCTGATCCGAAGATAATGAGAAGACAAGGCCGCGGCCAGGAGGCCGCCCAGCGACCCCCCGTTTCTGAACCACTCGAGCCTCGACTTCTCCTGAATGCCGGGCCTGCCCCTGTCCCGATCGCCGAATGGAACGGGGCTGGCGTGCACATCTCGATCTACGACGTGGCCGGTGCAGTTGACGTGGACCCGAATGCGATATTCGTGAACCTCGATATCCCGATCGCTCCGTTCGTGACGATCAAGCTTGGCAAAGGGCTGACGGGCGACGGGTTGGGCATTGTGATATCCGGCAGCGCGACCAGCGTGAGCGTCAAGGACAAGCGCCGTGGCCCGGCCGCCGACGTCGCGTTCATCGCCACCGATACGGGAATGGGCAAGGTCTCGCTCCGGTCGGGTGTGAGCGGATACGACTTGAACGGACTGACGATGGGCGGCCTGACGTTCGCCGCAGACATCGATGGCGACGGACAGACCGAGGATAAGACCGGCATTTACGCCCGGCTGTTTGGAGCCCCCGCGTGGGGCAGTCTATACGGTGGAGTACAGATTGCCGGCGACTGCTCGGGCGACGTGGTGGCCTTCGGCGAGGGCTGGTGGCTCGGACTCAACCGCAGGCTCTGTGCGACGTCGCTGGTCGTTTCGGGCACGATGAACAATGCGGACATTCGCATGTTCACCGGGATCGGCTCAGTCCGGCTGGGCGCGTGGAACGGCGGCAGCCTGTCGGCCCGCTTCGTCAACACTTTATCCGTGGGCGGCAAGCGGACTCCTGGAAACATGAGCGGCGCGAACGTCTATCTCTCAGGTCAGTCAACACAGGGGAGAATCCTGGGCAAGATGACCGTCAGCGGGCTGGCGAGCGATTCGCTCATTGACGTGCACGGACCGGCGGACTCGGTCACGATCGCCTCCTGGGGAGCCGGGACCGTTCTCGCGGTCGGAGTGGACCCGGGCACGGACGGCGTCTATTTCACGGCGGACGACGTGCCAACCGGCGGCCGACTCAACAAGGTGACCGTCACGAGCCACGCGAACAGCGCCCCCGATGTGTTCGGCGTCATTGCGGACCGCATCGGCACCGCGCGGACCGCTGGTGTGCTGACCCTGCCATACGTGGACGGCCAGTTCCACATCACCGAAGTGTGAGAAGCCGCTGCCGGTCACACGAGCATGGGCCCCCGTGTCTGTCTTGCCTACCGAAAACTTCGTCCGCGTTGCAGCACTTATTGACGTTTGCACCAGAAAACGAAACAGTGCCAAGTCAGATAGAGCCCCTTCGCTTCGCTCAGGGTGACATAACCGCCGCTGCCGCCGCAACTAACGTCATTCTGAGCGGAGCGACGAAGAATCTCTTCGTAATCGCGAACACGAAACCGGGCCCGCTCGCCATGCTCAACTGACTGTCGGCCAATGCGTCACGCTCGCGCACACAAGAGATTCCAGGGTTGTAGTGTTAGACGCTGTTTCAAAACAGGTTTCTAGTTTTGTGGCACGGGCGTCCCGCCCGTGTTGGAATGCAGATTTGAACACGACCCGGATAGCCGTGCCACGGTTTTGAAATACCGTCTTAGAGTTGCGTTCCTTCTCTGGAACACACTACTCTCCAAATTACATCACCTGTGCCGGGAGATTCGGTGCTTTGGGTGCGGATGGTCTTTCGGACCTTACGCGGATTTCGCAGGGAATATCCTGCAGCCGGGCGAGTTGACCCCGTGAATGTGGGAGGCAGCGCACCGAGAGTTCATCGCTGGTAGATGGGCAGGAAGCGATAGGGTATGCCCAGGATGAGGACGGCCATTGGGGTGCCGATGTTCTGTGCGTCGGCCCAACTGCCGTCGGTCTGTTTCTTGAGGATGGAGTCGCGGATTCGGGAGTACCAATCCTGGTAGTAGGCGTCGCCGGCCTGGTACATGGCCTGGGCGGCATAGTAATGGGCGTAGAAGAAGAATCCGTCGGCCGCCTCGAAGACGTTTTCGGGCTGGCTCTTCAGGTAGTCGAGACCGGCCTTGACGGGAGCGGTGCCGCGCTGCCCGCACATCATGAGGGACATGACACCAGCCGCGGTGCGGGCGAAGCCGGGGCCCCCGCCCGGCTGGTAGCAGAATCCGCCGCTCGGCTGGCTCTGGCAGCTGATGACGTAGTCGATGGCTTTCTGGATGACGGTGTCGGGGACAAAGATGCCCGCCTCCCTGGCGGACGTGAGGGCAACGATCTGCATGACGGTGACCGAGATGTCGGCATCATTGGGCACGGGCTGGTAGCGCCAGCCGCCGGCGGGGTTCTGCGAGCGGAGGATGACGTCCACGGCGCTCTTGAGGGCGTCGCGGATGTCGTCGCTGTGGCTCATGCCCCAGACTTCAGACAGCGCCAGTGTGGCCAGGCCGTGTTCGTACATGCTGGTCCCCATGTACCCGCGATGGGCGGACGCCTGGCTGAGCAGGTAGTTGACGGCCTTGGAGAGCGGGTCGCCGTAGGGGGGCCGGTCGGGGAAGTATCCTTTGACCATGAAGGCCATGAGGCCGAGTGCGGTGGAGGCGGTCTTGTAAGAGGTGCCCCAACTGCCGTCGCCGTTCTGGTTCTGGATGAGCCATTCGAGGCCTTTCTGGATGGCGCGCTCGGCGTCGGGGGTCAGCTCGGCGACGCCGACGCCCTGTTCGGCGGCACGGGCCAGCGGCGCGATGGCCAGGACGGCGGCGATCAGGACGGCTGCAATACAGAAGGCGGCGTTCGGTCTCATGATTCCGTTCCTCGTTTCCCGCGGTCTCGTGCGGGGTCCGGTCTCACTTATGGTTGCCTCGAGAGCCTTTCGTAGTAGGCCTGGAGCATGTCGCGGTATTCGCGCGGGAGCTCGCGCGCGAAGCTCTGGCTGAGGGCGCTGCGTTCCTGGCGGCTGAGGGAGCTCCAGAAGGACCGGTCGCCGTCGGGCCGTTCACCGTACACGCCGGTAGGCTGGAATTGGCGGTCACCGGCGGTGGGATTGGCGGGCCGGCTGCCGGGCGTGTTCCTCGCGAGGCCGCCTTTGTTCTGGCCTTGGCCTTTGACCTGGCCTTTGCCCTGCCCTTTATCGGCGAGGTCTCCTGGGGGGCCTTTGCCTTGTCCTGGGCTTGGGCTTTCTCCGTGGGCTTCTCCCTGGCCTGGTTTTTGTACGATGTCGCTTTTGCCTCCTCCTTCGCCTGGGCCTTCTGGGCCTTTGCCTTGGCCCGGCATGGGGCTGCCGCCCTTGGCTGCCATGAGGCCCTGTTCGGCGGTGAGCATGGCGGCGACCGCCTCCTGTTGTTGCTGCTGGCCGAGGGCGACGGCGGCCTGCTCCATGGCATCTTCGGTTTGGCCGGGATTGGGTTCACCGTCTTCGGACGGGGAGTTCGGCGCGGGTGGTTCGCCCGTCGGGGGCGTGCCCGGCGCGGGCTCCTCGCCTGTCGGAAGGCCATTGAGGCGGTCAATAAGGTTCATCTCGGCGAGTTGCAGGTCGTCGGATTTCTCTTTGAACTGGTCGGGCGACATGGCCTCGGTCTGCTCGCGGAGTTCTCGCTGGTCCTTGAGTAGGTCATCGAGAGCCTGCTGCTCCTCGGGGGTCAGGGGGTTCCCGTAGTCGGAAAGCAACCTCGCCATTTCCTTCAGGATGTTGAGGGCTTCCTTCTGACCGGTCACGGCGGGGATCATGTCCTTGCGGTCAAGGCTGCGCGAGGCGTCCTGGAGCAGGCCGGTGACATTGCCCTGGTCCATAAGCTCCGAGGCTTTTGTGAGTCTTTCAAGGGTGTCGGGCGGCATTTCCTCGCGAAGGGCCTCCTTGAAAAGCCTCTGGAGGCCGGCCGCTCTCTCGGCGATCTTCTGCTGTTCACGGGCGAGCTCCTTGGGGTCACGGGAGGGCGCCGCCTTTCCCTGAAGGAGTTCACGGCCGACTTCGGCGCTTTGCTCGGTGATTTTTTCCTGCGCCTTGATGATCTCCGCGAGTTCGCCCGCGATCAGTTCGCCCGCGCGGAGAGCATTGGCTTGGCGGAGGAGGTCGGTGAGCTGTTCGAGCGCGATCTTGATCTCGGTCTCGGCGGCGTTAACGTGGGAAGCGCGGCCCTCGTAGTCGGCGCCAGCCCGGCGCAGGTGGTCGGCC
>CAYXNI010000022.1:0-14116 GCA_964466285.1 uncultured Planctomycetota bacterium
ATGCACGTGGAAGATCCGTTTCACGTACTTGCGGAGCTGCGGCATCGGGTCGATGAGCTTGACCATCTGGTGGCAGGGTTCCCATTCGAGGCCGATGTTGTCCGCGGGGAGGGCGTTGAACATCATGTCCCAGGCGGTCGGGGTCTGGGCAATGTTCCAGTTGCCGCGCCACCAGTCGCCGCCCATCTCGCAGTTCTCGAACGCTAGGCGTACGCCCTTGTCGGCGGCGCGCTTGGCGAGCGGGCCGAAGACTTTCTTGTAGACTGGCATGCTCTCGTCGATGGCCTTGTCGACGACGCGGCCGGCGAATCCGCAGACGAGGTCGCAGCCGAAGAGATGTGCGGCGTCGATCAGCTTCTTCCAGCCGTCGCGGGTCTCGTCGTCCTTGGGGTCGTTTCCGAGCGGGTTGCCGAAGATGGCGACGCTGCTGATGACGGCGTCGCTGCCTGCGAGGGTTTCGTTGATTCCTGCGGCGAGCTTCTTGAGGTCGGTGTTGCCGAGGCTCTGCCAGAAGGTGACGGAGAATGATTCGAAGCCGTGCGGGAGGATCTGGCTGATGTAGTCCGGCGCTTTGTCGCCGCCATTGACGAGTGTTCCGATGCGGATGGTGTCGTGAAACATGTGCAACTCCTCGAAATGTGGCGCGTCGCTTTGGGGGGACGCGCTTGCCCCGTACAGTTCGCTGCGGACGGCTGAGGATTATCTGCGGCGGGTGCGGCAATGTCAAGTGAAGGAGCCGGTCTGGTCCCAGCCGCTTGTACCACCACGAAGAACCCAATGCGGCCAGAGGCCGCAACCAAAGAAGGCGGAGAAGAGAGAACGAACCGCCAAGACCCCAAGGACGCCAAGGGAATGGCGAATGACGAATCAAGGGGTTGCCGTAACGCAAGGAGGGAGAAGGTGGTGTACTCGTTCACGTTGTCGTCGAAAGGTGACAGCCTCGACGACGCCGATGACGAGTACGATTGGGGACATGTCCCGCGTGTCTGATTCTCCCCGCGTTCAGCGTGTCGACTCGGGCGATGCGCTGCGTGGGCTGTGTCAGGCCGGTTCGCGCCTGGTGCGGGATTTGGCGGAGACTTCGTAGACGTTGCGCTCGCCGCGGACGACGTGGCCGTTGATGACGTAGTCGGTGATTTCCTTGTGGGATGGGAGTTCGTACATGATGTCGAGCATGGTTTCCTCGACGACGGCGCGGAGGGCGCGTGCGCCGGTGTCGCGCTCCTTCGCCTTTTTGACGATCTCGGCGAGTGCGTCTTCGGTGAAGGTTAGTGTGCAGTTTTCCATTTCGAAGAATTTCTGGTACTGGCGGATGAGGGCGTTTTTGGGTTCGAGGAGGATTCGGACGAGTTCGGCCTCTGAGAGGGGTCGAAGGGTGGCGAGTATGGGGAGGCGGCCGATGAATTCAGGTATCATGCCGAATTCGAGGAGGTCTTCGGGTGCGACGCGGGCGAGGAGTTCGCCGCGCGCGATTTCGTCGGTTTTGGAGGGTTCGCGGTTGAAGCCGATGAGTTTGCTGCCGACGCGGCGGCTGATGATGTTCTCGATGCCTGTGAAGGTGCCGCTGCAGATGAAGAGGATCTGCGAGGTGTCGATCTGGATGTATTGTTGCTCGGGGTGTTTGCGGCCGCCCTGCGGGGGGACGTTGCTGATGGTGCCTTCGAGCATCTTGAGGAGCGCCTGCTGAACTCCCTCGCCCGAGACGTCGCGCGTGATGGAGACGTTGTGGCTGGTTTTGCCGATCTTGTCGATTTCGTCGATGAAGATGATGCCTTGCTGGGCGCGGGCGGGGACGAAGTTGCAGTTCTGGAGGAGCCGGAGGAGTAGGTTTTCGACGTCTTCGCCGACGTAGCCGGCTTCGGTGAGGGTGGTGGCGTCGCCGATGGCGAAGGGGACGTCGAGGATTTTGGCGAGGGTCTTGGCGAGGAGGGTCTTTCCGCTGCCGGTGGGGCCGATGAGGAGGATGTTGCTCTTTTCGATTTGGACGTCGCTGGTGTCGATGCCGGCGAGGAGGCGCTTGTAGTGGTTGTAGACGGCGACGGAGAGGACTTTCTTGGGGGTGTCCTGCCCGATGACGTATTGGTCGAGCTGCTTTTTCATTTCCTGGGGCGTTGGGAGGTGGCGGAGGGTGAGGCGGTGCTGGGCGTCGGCGGCTGGACCGGGCTCCTCTTGGGCGGTGTCGAATCCGAGGATGGTGCTGCAGACCTCGACGCACTCGTTGCAGATGCAGGCGCCTTTGGGCGAGGGGATGAGCATGTCGACCTCGTCGGCGGGTTTTCCGCAGAAGGAGCAGTGTTGCATCTCGGGGGAGTCGGGCCGCCGGCGGGTGGGCCGCTTGTTCATCGCCAGTTATCCTTTCGCGTACTCAAGGACTTCGTCGATGACGCCGTATTGCTTGGCCTCTTGGGCCGTCATGATAAAGTCTCGGTCAGTATCCTTTTCGATCTTGTCGAAAGGCTGGCCGGTGTGGTAGGCGAGGATTTCGTTGATTCGGTGCTTGGTCTTGATGAGGTCTTCGGCGTGGATTTTGACGTCGGAGGCGGCACCGCCGAAGCCGGAGGTCCAGGGCTGGTGGAGGAGGATTTTGGCGTTGGGCAGTGCGAAGCGCTTGCCCTTCTGCCCGGCGGCGAGGAGGACGGCTCCCATGCTGGCGGCCATGCCGAGGCAGTAGGTGGCGACCTCGCAGCGGATGAAGCGCATGGTGTCGTAGATGGCGAGGCCGGCGTCCACAGAACCGCCTGGGGTGTTGATGTACATGTCGATCTGGGCCTTGGCCTTGTCGGTCTGCAGGAACAGGAGTTGGCCGATGATGACGTTGGAGACGATGCGGTCGATGGTGTTGCCAAGGAAGACGATGCGGTCCTTGAGCAGGCGGGAGAAAACGTCCCAGTGTGTCAGGTGCTCGGACGATTTCTCAACCACGCTGGGGCTGATGAGCGGCTCAGAGACATTGAAGATGTCGTTGTGATAATCCATGATGGGATCTCCTGGGCTTGGTCTATCCGGTTGGGGCAAACGTCGCGGCGCCAGCGCGGTCGAGGCTGGACTGCCGGGCCGGCCGGGGCCGTTCGACGCGCGTGTTTTCGAGAGCCAAGGGAACACCCCTATTCGTCAGAAGTGCCGGCCTTCTTGGACTTGTGCTTCGGCTCGCGTTGCTCGACGGCCGCTTTTTCCAGAAGGAACGCACGGACCTTTTCTTCTCGCATGGTCGAGCGGAGCTCGGAGAGCCGCTCGCCGTTCTCGAGCTCGCGGCGCACCTGGTCCGGTCCGCGGTTGTAGTTGGCGGCGATGGACTCGATGCGGGCTTCTACCTCGCCCTCGGTGACGAAGATCCGCTCCTTGTCGGCGATTCTTTCGAGAATGAAGAAGAGCTTGGCATCCTTCTCGACTGACTTGCGGGATTCTTCCTTCAGCGTGTCAAGCTGCTTCTCGATTTCTTCCTTCGCGGCGCCCTGCTGGCGGAGGCTGAGGCTGCGGCGGATGAGCGCGCGTGAGGCCATGTTGTCGATGATGTCCTGCGGCAGCTCGAAGTCGGCCTTTTTGAGGAGCTGTTCGCCGATCTGTTCCTCGAGCTGCGTTTGCGCCGCCGCCTCTTTCTCACGCTTGAGTGACGACTGGACTTCCTGCCTGAACTCCTCCAGGGAGTCGAATCCGGTCTCTTTGGCCCATTCCGCGGTGACTTCGGGAAGAATAGGACGGCGGATGCCTTCCAGCGTCAGGGAGAAGGTCATTGTGGCGCCGCGCTTGGATTCGTCGCCGTAGGTGTCGGGAATGGTGATTTCGCGCTGGACTGTCTCGCCGACCGTGGCGCCGGTGACGAGCGCGGCGGTTTCCTCAGCGGTCATGCCGATGAGGACATGGTCGCCGGCGATGAACTGGTGGTTGGGGATGTCGCGGTAGACCTGGTCGCCTTCTCGAAGGACGATGTGGGCGATGACGACGTCCTCGGCCTTCGGGGAGCCTGTCTTGACCTCTTCGAGCTTGGCATAGCGGCGGCGGATGTAGTCGATCCGTTGCTCGATCTCGGCCTCCGTGGGCTCGGCGGACGGCTTCTCCAGTGTGAGGTCGGTGTATCCCTCGATCTCAAATTCGGGATGTACCTCGATGGTCACGCCGAACGCCAGCGGCTTGCCAGGCGTGAACTCGATTTCCTCGTCGAACTTGGGCGTCCCAATCGGACGGAGATCTTGTTCCTTGACGGCGTCGTCGAAGGTCTGCGACAGGAGCGTTTCCTTGGCGTCCTCGTTGACTTGCTTGCCGAACTTCTTCTCCATCAGCCAACGCGGGACGTGTCCGCGGCGGAAACCGGGGACGACAACGTTCTCGTTCAACTGCTGGTACGTATTATCGAGCTCTTCGGTCACCTTTTCGGCCGGGACCTCGATCTTCAGCAACCTCTTGCACGGGCCAACGTTCTCAACCTGAACTTGCATCTTTGAAAGGGTCCTTTATCTCGCCAGAGGGAAAAACAACCTGCGCCGCAGAAATCCTCGCCAAAACTGGAGCGGGCGAACGGGTTCGAACCGTCGACAACTACCTTGGCAAGGTAGTGCTCTACCAACTGAGCTACGCCCGCGCAACCCGCGAGGCCGATTATAGCAGCGTGCCCGGGGCCTGTCAACTCGTACGGCCTGTGCGGAGCGTGTTTTTTTCTTGCTTGGGGGCGAAAGGTCGAATAAAATGCCAGAAGGTCGGCGGACGGCCACTCACCGAGAAAGCGGTCAGACCCGGGCCAGGTGGAATATGCTGGAAGCAGAAATCGGCACAGAGCGCAGTCACTACGACGTTCTTCAGGTGCGGCGCACGGCGACGAAGGAGGAAATTCGGTCGTCGTTCCGCCGCCTCGTGAAGATTTATCACCCCGACAAGAACCCGAAGCGGATTCCATGGGCCGAGGCGCGGATGCGCGAACTCCTGCGTGCATATGAGATTGTCTCGGATGAGGAACGGAGGTTGTTCTACGATCAGAAGGTGCGGAACGCGCACGCCCGTGTGACATTCGCCGACAGGATCGCGAAGAAGGACGATCCGCGCTCCCAGTCGAAGCTCGTGCTGCACCACCTGCTTGAGGGGCAGTTTGACGAGGCGTTGGCGCTGCACGAGCGCCTGCGGCTGCGATGGGCCACGTTCAGCCTTGCCCACCACCTCGACGAGTGCGACTATCTCGACACGCTCTTCCTGCTCGGAGAGGCCTACGAGACCCGCCGGCAGTGGCGCACGGCTGCCCGGTACTACTGGGAGGCGTACGAGCGCGAGAGCACCGGAGCACGGAAGCGATACTTCTTTGAGGAACTTCGCGATCGGCTGCGGATCCTGTTTTCCCAGCGGCTGGTGCAGGGTCTGGCGCCCGAGGACGCCCTGAAGAGCTACCAGCGGGCCCTGCCCCTGTGCATCGGCAACCGTGAGGCTGCCCTGATCTACAAGAAGATCGCGCTCGTCCAGATTCGGCTGGGGAGCGAGGAGGAGGCGATCCGGGCGCTCGACCGCGCACAGAAGCTGTGCCCCCGGATGAAAACCATCCAGTTGATGCGCGAAAAGATCGCCGGAACCTAGTCTTGCTTCAAGTGGCCGCTCGCGAGTTACTATGCGCGGCAGTTTATCGTTTGCACGCAGTGAGTGTGACGCGGGCATCTTGCCCGCGTGTCTCGCGGCCATCTTGGCCGCCTTTATCATGTGGATTTGACACGAAGGCGAGATGCCATCGTCACTCGCGGGCAAGATGCCCGCGTCACGTTGCCGCCGATCGACTGGATGCAAACTGCTTTGTGTCGCGCGTAATACGACAGTGCGGCGCGCCCTCTACTCCTTGTGTCGTCGTGCCGTTGTGGTGAATGAATAACATCGCTTCCTTCAGGAGAACCCCATGACCCTGCCGACCGCCGTCACCGAAACCAACCTCCCCGCAATCAAGCTCCTCCGCCGCGGCAAAGTTCGCGACATCTATGAACTGGGAGACCGGCTGCTGATCGTGGCCAGCGACCGCATCTCCGCGTTCGATTCCGTCCTCGGCTCGGGCATCCCGTACAAGGGCAAAGTGCTAACGGCGCTTTCCCTCTTCTGGTTCGCCAGGCTCAGGGCGGCCAGCGACAACCACCTCGTCACGGCCGATGTGGCAAAAATGGGCAAGGAGACCGCTCCGTACGCCGGCCTCCTTGCCGGCCGGTCCATGCTGGTGATGAGGGCCGAGGTGGTGCCGGTCGAGTGCGTTGTCCGCGGGTACCTTGCGGGCTCCGGATGGAAGGAGTATCAGAAGAAAAGCTCGGTGTGCGGCATCCCGTTGCCCAAGGGCCTCGTCGAAAGCAGCAAGCTGCCGGAGCCCATCTTCACCCCGGCGCTCAAGGCGGAGTCCGGCCATGACGAGAACGTGTCGTTCGATGAGGCGGCCAAGATGTACGGCGTCGAGCTCCTGGCCGAACTCCGCGACAGGAGCCTCGCACTCTACAAGGAAGCCGCCGACTACGCCGCCGAGCGAGGCATTATCATCTGCGACACGAAGTTCGAGTGGGGCAGGGCGGGCGGGCGGTTGATCCTGATCGACGAGGTCCTTACCCCCGATTCCTCCCGCTTCTGGCCGGCGGACCAGTATCGGCCGGGCGCCTCGCCGCCGTCGTTTGACAAGCAGTACGTCCGCGACTGGCTCGAGAGCGAGTCCGGCTGGGACAAGGAGCCGCCCGCGCCCGCGCTTCCGCCTCACGTCATCGAGCGCACCGCCGAAAAATACCTCGACGCCTACCGCAAGCTCACCGGCCGCACCGGATTGCCGTAGCCCGGCGCCTTGCGATAGAGTTATCTTCTTCGTGTACTTCGTGTGCTTCGTCGCTCGACCCGCCTTCGGCTCTGAGGCTCAGGCTCGAAGAGGAGGCTCTCGACGGGTGGTTGGTCTTATCTTTTCCGTCTTCCGTTTTGGTCATTTGAATTTGGAGCTTTGAATTTGTTTGGAATTTCGTGCTTGGGATTTTGGCCTTGTCTTCTTTGGTTGCGGCCCCCGGCCGCGTTGTGAGAGGGCGTGAGAATGCCTCTGGTCAACATCGATGACAAGGACATGGCCGCTTGGGTAAAGCACATTCCCCGCGGATGCCTCGTGAATCGTGAGGACGCGATCGTCGACCTGTGCCGGGGCAAGACCGTGTTGCACCTGGGCGCCGCGGATTCGCCCTTCCATCGTCAGAAGGGCGCAGACAACGCGCTCCTGCACCAGAAGGTGCGAGCCGTCGCCGCCGGCATCGTCGGAATTGACGCGGACAAGGAGGCTGTCGAGTGTCTGCGGGCGGAGTGTGGAATTGACGATATCCTCGTCGGCGATGCATGCACAGCCGCCGGCGAAGTGGAGGAACTGCGCGGCAGACTGTTCGACGTCGTCCTCTGCTGCGACATCATCGAGCACGTCTCCAACGTCTCCGCTCTGCTGGGCACGTGCAAGTCGTTTCTGGCGCCGAGCGGGGTTGTTGTCATTTCCACAATCAACGCGACCAGCCTGAAGGCGGCGGTCAGGGCCGTCTTCGGGCGCGAAGCCGTCTGTCCCGGACACAACGCGTACTATTCATTCGCCACGCTCTGTCAGACCGCCGCCGCAAACGGGCTGAGGCCGATCGCGGTCGGCGCATTCTGCTATCCCGCGGTCACCCGCCTTTCAAGGATCGTATTCGGCGCCATAGCGAAGTGCGCCCCTGGAACCGCTGACGGAATCATCATCACATGCGGTCACACAAAGGAAGAGCTGCCCCGCTCCCCGTCTTAGCCCGGATATTTCACCACGAAGCACGCGAAGAGCGCGAAGGCGTCTTCTCCGTCTTCCGTTTTGGTCATTTGAGTTTGGAGCTTTGAATTTGTTTGAGATTTCGTGCTTGAGATTTTGGCCTTGTCTTCTTTGGTTGCGGCCTGTGGCCGCGTTGGGTGCTTCGTGCTGAATGCATCTTCCGGGTTGGAGACTATCTCAACCGGGCGGTGGGGCAGGCATTCTTGCCTGCCACCGGGCCGACAGATCTTGCGCCGCATCCCGCTCAGTCCTTGATGGTCTTCGGATCGCCGTGGAGCGGCGGAAGCGGGTGCGGCCGCACGAGAATCCCGCCCTGCTCGTAGGACTCCATCGCGGCCCAGGTGTATTCGAGCGCGGCCAGCGCGTCGCGCCCCGACGCCCGCAGATTCTCCCTCGGGACCCCGTTGCTGACGTCCTCCAGGAACGCGTGGATTCTGCGTGGGAAGGTTTCGCCGAAATCGGTGATCCCCGAGTTCGTGACGGCCGGGGTGACGGGCGGGCCGCCCGGCTTCGGAGCGGCCCAGTACGTGATCTTCTCGATGCAGTTCTCGATGCAGAACGTCCCGCGCGTCCCCGCCACCTCGATGCTCCACCACCCGCCCAGGCCGAACGACACGTCGCCACGCTGGCTCAGCAGGTACCCCACGCACCCGTTGACGAACCGCACGTGGATGCTGTTCAGCGACAGCATCACGTCGCCGGCCGTCTTCCGCAGGCCCGGCCGGTCCACGAAGGCCTGCACGTGCGTGATGTCGCCGCAGAAATGCCGCATCACGCTCAACGGATGTGTCAGGAACGCCTTCATGTGGAAGTAAGGGAAGCCGTCAACGCGGGGCGACATCGAACGGCCGTACGTTGCGTCGCCTCCGTTGAAGCCCATCTTGTGCAGGCAGTACGCAAGCTCGCCCACCTCGCCATCCTTGATGTATTTCATCGCCTGTTCGGCCGGTGGCGTGAAGAAGTGGTTGAGGTCGCAGCCGAGGTAGACGTCCTTCTCCTCCGCCTTGGCGACCATCCGCCGCGCCTCATTGATGTCGCTCGAGATCGGCTTCTCGACGAGCACGTGCTTGCCGCGCGCCATCGCCTGCATTGCCGGCTCGCAATGCCAGCTCCCGTTCTCGAGGCCGCCGGTGCACACATCCACGATGTCGAGGTCGGGATGCGCGTCCAGCATGTCGCTGAGGCTGTAGTACACCTTCACCCCGAGCTCGGCTGCTGCGGCGTCGGCCCGCTCCTTCACCACGTCGCAGACCGCGACAAGCTCGGCGAGCGGGTCCTTGAGATACGCGGGCAGATGCGACCGAACGATTCCACGAAATCCAACGATTCCGACTTTCAGAGCCATTCTGTCTCTCCTTCTCGTGACGTCGATGTGTCCAAACGGCGACTTTAGCGGCTGTGATGGTAGAGGAACACCGGCCGAAGATCAATGGCGAAGTCGAGAGTATCGCGGAGAGAGTATCGCCACGCGCAGAGGAGCGGGAAAGAGAGCGAGGACAGACGACAACGGCGCCGCCGGAGAGCGGCCCCCCGGCTGGCGGTGGTCAATCATGTACCCGGGGGGCGTTGGTCAGCCGCAACACGGACGGTTCAATCTGCGCGCGGACAGCCACACCGGAGATTCTGACCACCTTCCCGCAGGCCGGACACCTGGCCTTCTCGCCCGTGTGCTCGATGGCCGCTTTGAGCGTTCTGCAGATCGGGCACGCGACGGACATGACTTCCTGCCAAGGCTCGTGCGAGGGAACG
This sequence comes from uncultured Planctomycetota bacterium, assembly GCA_964466285.1. Classification (GTDB taxonomy): domain Bacteria; phylum Planctomycetota; class PUPC01; order PUPC01; family PUPC01; genus CAYXNI01. The sequence continues at coordinate 9,506 of CAYXNI010000022.1, forward strand.
GTAACCAACTGCCGACAAGAGGGACATTTGACCTTGTTCCTGGCGTAACGCCCATCCGCCTTCAGGAGCTTGCCGCACGGACATTTGAACCGAATCATTTCTTTGCCCCCCGGCAACCCCACCCGTTGCCCGCAAGAGAAAACTCCAAGCCGCCCTGCGCAAACCTCACCGTTGTCTCCGAAACCGGCATCTCTCAGAACGGGGTATTCGCCCTGGCTTTCGAAAATGGCACGGTTCCGACAGACAACTGGCAATGAAATCCATTCGCCACTCTCTTATAATCGTACTCCAACTTTTCTGAAAAAGCAAACGGAAATCCCGGTGCGCGAGGGCCCGGTGCGTGAGGCCCGGTGCAGGACTTGTTCGGCGGCCCGACCTGCGATGGGGAGGTGAGCTTCGAGGCCGGCCGGGCGGCTGCTTGACAAGGGAAGGGGCTCGAGGCTATGGTTACGTGGCACGTCACGTGAAGAAGGCGGGTTGGGATGAAGATTGTGGCTGACAGCAATATCCCCTTCGCGCCGGAGGCCTTCGCCGGCCTGGCCGACGTGGAGGTCCTGAAGGCGAGCGAGATGTCGCCCGAACGGCTCCGGGACTGCGAGGTTCTGTTGTGCCGCTCGACGCGCAACGTGGACGCGGCGATGCTGGACGGGACGAAGGTCCGCTTCGTCGCGACGGCGACAATCGGCACGGATCACGTGGACCTCGACTACCTCGCGCGGCGCGGGATCGCGTTCGCGAGCGCTCCGGGGTCGAACGCGAACTCGGTGTCGGAATATGTCACGGCGGCGCTGTTGACCCTGGCGGGTGAGATGGGCCGGCCGCTGCGCGAGATGACGGTCGCCGTGATCGGCGTGGGGAACGTAGGCAGGCGGGTGGTCGAGAAGGCGCAGGCCTTGGGAATGCGCGTCCTGCTGAATGACCCGCCGCTCGCCCGGCAGACGGGCGACAGCCGGTTCCGGCCGCTCGACGAGCTTCTCGGCGCGGACGTCATCACGCTGCACGTGCCGCTGACGACGACGGGCCCGGACGCAACGTATCACATGGTGGGCGACTTGTTCGTCGAGCGGATGAAGGATGGGCCGATCTTCATCAACTCGGCGCGCGGTGCGGTGGTGGACTCGGCCGCGCTGCACAAGATGATCGACTCGGGCAAGGTGACGGCCGTGGTGCTGGACACGTGGGAAAACGAGCCGATGATCGATCCGAAGCTGCTGGCGAAAGTCGCGATCGGGACGCCACACATCGCGGGGCATTCGTTCGACGGCAAGGTTAACGGGACGAAGATGGTCTACGACGCGGCCTGCCGGTTCCTCCATGTGCCGCCGACCTGGACGCCCGAAGCGGCGATGCCGCCCCCCGACGTGCCGAAGGTAAGTGTAAGTGCGGCGGGCCGCGACGACGAGGACGTCATCCGCGAGGCCGTCCTCGCCGTGTACGACGTGCTCAAGGACGACGAGGACCTGCGCCAGATGCCGTCCGACGAGAGGCGTGGCGAATACGTCAACGCACTAAGGCGCAACTACCGGCCGCGCAGGGAGTTCCGGAACACTCTAGTCGAGGTCAAAGGCGGCTCGCACGAACTGCGGCGGACACTCGCCGGGCTGGGGTTCGAAGCCGATCAGGTGGTCGGCGATAGGGCGTAGCCGTTCATCCGCGATGTTCCGCCTGCCGCGCGCTGCTCGTGCCGAGGCCGGTATTGTTGTCCGAACGCTTTGGCCAGACTCAGCTTGGGCTTATTCTTCTTCCTGGTCCACCCTCTGGTGAACAACCAGCATCTTCCCCACCTTTTCAACCAGGCGCATCGGCATCTCCCCGGCCGTCATGAGCTTCACCCACTTATCGTGGCCGAGTTCGGCTTCCAGTTTGGTGCGGTACCGCTGAACCACGATCCAATTGTTCTTATAGTATGTCGGGTGACGAATGGCGGTTCCGAACAGGCTCCCTCTTTGAATGGTGCAGACCTGAAGCTGGCCACGCACGAACGACCTGACAGTCTTCGACGGGGCAACGGGTTCCTTGTCCCCGGCCATGGCAGGTGACCCCCGTTCAAAGATCAGACCATCTTCGCGGGCGTGAAGCGAACCTGCCGCCCGCACAGCACGGTTCTTGCATCCTTTTCGCCCAGATTCTACACAAACTCCCTTCAGGATTCAAAGAAAGTTTTCCGACGGCCTCCGTCGCCAGGATCCCCGCCCGAATCGGTTCGGCCGGCATGGGAGGCCGACGCCCTCGGCGGGGGCTGCGCTTCACGGGGACAGGAATATCGGCTCGAATCGGGCCTGCCTCGCATATCCCGCTAAAGTTCTTCGTAAATAATGACGAAATAACGATATGCCGCTCTGTGTTGGTGCGCGCGAAGGAGGGCTTTCCGCTCTGGACGTGGGGGCGGTCGTTTTGAGAATCCTGGCTATAGAGACGTCTTCGGTGAGAGGATCTGTGGCCTTGCTGGACGACGACCGGCTGATCGCGGAGAAGGCATTCGGTGAGGGTTCGCGTCACGGCCGCGACCTGCTGCCGTGTGTGAACGAGGTCCTCGGCGGCGATCCGAAGGGCCTGGGGCTGGTCGCCGTCAGCGCCGGGCCCGGTTCGTACACTGGGCTGCGGGTCGGGATTGCCTTCGCGAAGACGTTCGGCGCGGAGACGGGTGTTCCCGTCGCGAGTGTCTCGTCGCTGGACGTTGTGGCGGCGAATGTTCCGGGGCGATGGCCCTTGTGCGTCGTCGTGGATGCACGGCTGGGACAAGTGTACGCGGCGGTGTATGACGAGGCCCGGACGAAGATAATGGGCGACGTAGCGGCGTCGCCGGGCGAAGTGGCGTCGAAGCTGCGGCCTGAAACGCGGGTGGTCGGCGACGGGCTTCGGCGCTATCGCGAGATACTCGCCGCGGCCGCGAAGGTGGTCGACGATGAGTCGCTGTGGTGGCCCAGTGCGGTAAGCGTGGGCCGTCTCGGGCTGGCCAGATTCAAGGAAGCGGGCGGCGAAGACCCGCACAACCTGGTGCCTCGGTATCTGAGGCGCCCTCAGGCGGAAGTGAAATGGGAAAAATCGCGGAACGGGCCTGGGCGGAAGTAGACCTGGGAGCGATTGCTCACAATTTCCGGTACGCCCAGGTGCGCGTCGGCACATCGGTCGGCGTTCTGGCGGTGGTGAAGTCGAACGCCTACGGCCACGGCGCGGTCCCTGTGGCGCACGAGGTCGAGCAGCAGGGCGCAAAGACCATCGGCGTCGCGACCCCTGCCGAGGCCATTGAGCTGCGCGAGGCCGGGATCCAGCTGCCGGTCATCGTGATGGGCTCGTGTCTCGAGGAAGAGGTGGAAGCCGCGGTGGCGCACGGGGTCTCGCTGTCGTTATCGCCGCGCGACATGCTGTGCCCCATCATCGAAGCGGCGAAGAAGCTGGGCAAGTGCGCACACGTACACCTGCTCGTTGACACGGGCATGTCGCGTGACGGGCTGCCTCCGGCGGACGCCATCGAGCTGGCCGAGCAGGTGCAGGACACGCCGGCCGTCCACCTGGAGGGCACGTACACCCATCTGGCGACCTCCTCGCAGGCGGACAAGACGTTCTGCCACGAGCAATTGACCCGCTTCAAACAGGTGATCAGCCGGCTGTTGGCCCGGAACATTCACCCGGGGCTGGTGCACTGCGCGAACAGCGGCGGACTGTTCACACTGCCGAGCGCTCACTTTGACATGGTGCGGCAGGGGATCACGCTGTACGGGATGGTGCCGTCGGAACACGTGGGAGCAGCGGTCGACCTTGTGCCGGCGATGTCCGTGAAAACGCGCGTCATGGCCGTCCGCGAGATCGCCCCCGGCGACAGCGTGGGATACTACCGGACGTTCGTGGCGAACCGGCCGACGCGGCTGGCGACCATCGCCATGGGGTACTCGGACGGGTTGCGGCTGGCCCTGTCGAACAAGGGCCAGGTGCTGATCAACGGGCGGCGGGCGCCCATGGTCGGCCGGGTCATGATGGACTGCACCGTGGTGGACGTGACCAGTCTGCCCGGTGTCCGATTGGGCGACGAGGCCATCATCATTGGCAAGTCGGGCCGCAACCGCATCACGGCTGCGGACCTGGCGGCACTCTGCGACTCCAGCGCGTACGAGGTGATGTGCTCGTTCGGCCGTCGCGTCAAGCGAATCTACACCCGGAACGGCAAGCGCATCATTCCGCCCGATCCAGCGCGGCGCGAGCAGGCGGACGAAGCAAGCCATATCAGCCGCCCGGCCGATACATTCACGGCGTAGAACACGTTTCAGCACCAGCAATCCATGTTGTGGCACGGGCATCTTGCCCGTGATAACCGGCGGCCGGGACGGTCGTGGCCTGGTTTTGAAACAGCCTCCCAATGCCCATGCACACGCGCCTGATGTCGCGTATTTGTCCCGGGCAACGGCGGGTATCCCCCTGCGACGGCCCGGCAAGCCCTGGAATGGGTGCAGGGTGTCCTGATACTGGCGGACTGGGCGGCGGGGCGCTATCATAGCGCTTCGCGTATTGGGATGCCGGAGTGTGTTATGCGCAAAGGGCTCAGGAAGCTGCTGCTGGCCTTCGCCGTCATCGCCGCGGCGGGGGTTGCGCTTGGCGTGGCCGGCAGGATGATCC
>CAYXNI010000023.1:0-13950 GCA_964466285.1 uncultured Planctomycetota bacterium
CCTACGCCACCTGCACGCTCTTCCTGCCGGAAGAGTATCGTTTCACAAAATGGCGCGGGCCTCTCGGCCCCGCAGCCGGTGCCGACAAGCAGCCGACCGGAGCCCGCACGGCGACCCGCATCGACGCGGGCGACGGCATCACGGAAACACGCATCTGCTTCGTCCAGTTCACCCCCACCGCCGCGTCCGACGCCGCCTCGTCACAGCCCGCCCCGTCAGCCCCTGACCAGAACGCGACCCTGGCCGAGAGCTACTACAGGGAGGGCGTCAACGCCTACGAAGGCAAGGACCTGGCCGAGGCCAAGGAAATGCTCGAAAAGGTCGTCGAGAACGCCCCCGCCGACAGCGCGGTCGCCGAGAACGCCAGGAAAATGCTCGGGAACATCGACGCCCTCGCCGGAGAGGGAGCCGCTCAGAAGAAAGATGCCCCTCGGGCCATGCGGGCCCAGGCCCAACAGGTTGCCAAAGAAGCCCAGGCCGACGCGAACACGCTCGTCATCGAGCAGCGCAACCTGCTCCGCAAAGCCGATGAGCTCCTCAAGCAAGGCAATGTCCAGGCCGCGACCGAGGCTTACGGCGGCGCTGTCGTTCTTGGTGATGAACTCAATAAGCGCGGACGCGGCGACAAGGACCAGGAGGCCGTCACCGGCTATGCGCGCCAGCGCCTCGCCGAGCAACTCGCCAGACAAGGGAAGTTGGTTGAGGCCCAACGAGGGGCCCTTAACCTGAAGTACCAGATCCAGGCTCAGCGGACCGGGCAGAAGGCCGCTCAGCAGGCGCAGGTGCAGGCGGAGCAGCAGCCGGAGCAACAGCAGCAGCTCCAGGAGCTTCTCTCCGAGGGACAGGCTTCCGGCTCGGACGACCTGACGAACCTCCAGCGCCAACTGGACGAACAGGAGAAAGTGATCGATGCGCTCAACAACCTGATCGCCGAGCGCAAAGACGCAAAGGTGCAGGCCGGAAGACAGGACATCCTTCAGCGGGCCCGCAGAGCCGCCGAGAAACCGGGGGCCGCCGCCGGAGCCAAGGCGCCACAGGCCGACGACAAGGAGCTTGGAAAGTTGAGGCAAGAACTGGAACAGGAACGCGAGCTCCTGACCCAGGAACTGAACAAGCTGCAGGCGAAGATAGAGCGGCAGCCGGCGGCTAGGCCGGCCGACCTCCCGTGGGCCCGGCCGAACCTCCCGGACGACTGGAAAGACGCGAACCAGGAACCCGTCGAACGGCCCGAAGACGCGAAATGGAGAGGCCAGCTAATCTCCGCCATGGACGAGCGCATCTCCTTCGACTTCACCTCCACGCCCCTCGACGACGTTGTCGCCTTCTTTCGCCAACTTAAGAAGGTCAACATCGTCGTCGACCGCCAGGCGCTGGCGGACCGCGGCAACCTCGAGGTTACGCTCAAGGTCGACTCGGTCAAGTTCCGGGACGCGCTCGACATGACCTGCGGCCTCATCGGCCTCGGATACACCATTGAGGAAAATGGCATCTACATCACCACCCGCGAAAAGCTCCGCACGCTGCAAACCGCCGAGACCGTCTACTACGACCCCGAAGAATGGAAGCCGTTCGAGGCCGTGATGGACGGGCGGGTCAGCTTCGACTTCGTCTCCACGCCGCTCAACGAGGTTCTCACCTTCCTGAGCAGGATGAAGAACGTCAACATCGTCGTCGACCCCGCCGCCGCCGGGCGGGCGAACCCCGACGTGACGATGAAGGTCGAAAACATGAAGTTCAAATACGCTCTCGCCTGGGTCTGCCGCCGGCAGGGCCTCGGCTACACGATCCGCGACGGAGCAATCTTCATCTCAACCCCCGGCGACCGCCTCCTGCCGCGAGGCAGAGCGGTCACCCGGTTCTACGACGTCACTGACCTCACGGCCGACGTCAACTCCAACATGGTCGACAGGGAAAGGCAGCGGCAGTTGATCGACCTCGTCAAAAACACCCTCGACGCCCGGAACCAGACCGAACCGCAGGGCCTGAACGCCTCGTCCGCCGGCACGGTCGCGTACCAGGACGGCAAGCTGGTCGTCACCCACAACACCGCGTTTCAGGGACAAGTCGAGAACCTGCTGGACAACGCACACAAGAACTGGGGCCAGAAGGTGAACGTCCGCTCGTTCAACACTATTTTCCCCGAACAACTCGCGCCGCAGGCCGGCATCGAGTGGACTCGCGGCAACAACGGCGTCAACTATGCGGTGGTCGATGAAGGCCGCGTCCGTGCCCTCGTCGCTCTCAGCCAGCGGCAGAACCGCGCTGCTTCGTTCAGCGAGAACCTGATGAACAACGATGCCGTCGTCGGCACCGACACCGCCATCGCGAACTGGAAGGAAGTCAACGTCAAGGCCTCCGACATCGGCGGCAACCGCTTCGACTACGACAACAACGACGTCTACGTGCCCCACAACAGGTATCTGCTCGTGTCCAACGGCGAATACATCACGGTCGTCAGCGCCACGGAGATGTACCAATGGACCGAGCGCATCGGGGCCAAGGGCGCGGTCGACGCCGCACCGCGCATCGACCTCCCGCTCGTCGGCCAAGCCGTCACCTTTGAGAAGACACTCATCGTGCCCGAGGACGCCCCCGTCCTCCGGGCGGATTATTCCTTGACGGAAAGGAGGGCTGCTGAATGAAGCAACGCGGAAAAGTGATGGGAATGCCCGGTAACCCTGGTAGCGACGGCCTTGTCCGCCGCCTGGAAAAAGGAGGATGTGTTATGAGACGCGCAAGATGGACAGGATTGGCAGGATTGGCTCTCGCGTGCGCGATCTTTGCGGCGGCGTATGCCGCGAGCGCGGCCGAGAAGGTGGAACCGCCCCCCGACGGGAGCAAGGTCACTCTCACGTGGGCGGAGTTCGTCAAGATCACCGGGTGGGAGGGCCCCCGCGAGACGGCCCCCGGTGAAATCCTCATCCCATGGGATGAGGCCCAGAAACTGCTCGACCTCAAGATCGAGAACGTCGGCGCAGCCAAGATCAAGCTCCCGTGGAAAGAGTTCCGGGCGCTGGTCGAGTGGAGCGTCGCCAAGAAAAAAGAGGGGGACGCGGCGCCGCCGCCCGCCGACTACGTGATCAGCCGCGCCCTCTACACCGGCACCCTCGCCAAGGAAGTCGCCACCTTCGACCTCGAGATGAACGTCGACGTCCTCAAGAAGAAAGACTGGAAGCGCGTCCGAGTGCTCCCCGCCACCGTCGGCCTGTCCGAGGTCAAACTCCCCAAGGACGCTTACCTGAACCTGCAGGGCGACACGTACGAGGTCCTGACGCAGACGGCGGACGCGTTCCCCGTCACCCTCAGCTTCGCCGCACATGTCGCCGAGGAAGGCGGCATGAACACCGTCACGTTCGCGCGCGTGCCCTCTGGCACCTGCGTGCTCGACCTCACCATCGACCAGAAGGACGTCAAGGTCAAGGTCGCCGGAGCCGAGGCGATCAAGACGGAGGTCGTCGGCGCGGGCAAGCGAATGCTCTTCGCACTACCCGCCGGGAACGCGGTCTCGATCTCGTGGGAACGCGAGCTCGCCGAAGTCAAGAAAGGCCCGCCCAAGCTCTATGCCCAGACGCAGACCCTCGTGGCCGTCGGCGACGGCATCGTCACCTGCCGCGAAAAGGTCGCCTACAGCATCATCCACGCCGGCACGCGCGAGCTCAGCCTCCGCGTCCCCGAGGGCGTCAACGTCCTCGACGTCCAGTGCCCGCAGCTCCACGACTGGCGGGTCGAGGCCAACACCCTTACGCTACAGCTCGACCGCGAGGTCAAGGGCGTTCACGTCGTCGACCTCACCTACGAGAAGGCGACCCCCGAAGGCGCGGCGGTTGACGCACCCGTCGTCACCACCGCCGACACCGAACGCGAGCGCGGCTTCATGGCCATCGTCGCACTCGCCAACGTCGAGATCGCCGGCACGCCCAAGGCCGGCGCGTCGGCCGTCGACAGCTCCGCACTCCCGCCCGACCTCGTCGGCCTCACAAGCCAGCCCGTGCTCCTTGCCTACCGCTACGTCGGCAAGGACTTCTCCGTCCCGCTCCAGATCGCCAAGCACAAGGACGTCAAAGTCCTCCTCACCATCGTCGACCGCGCCACGTTCACCGTGATGCAGACCCTCGACGGCCGGCGGATGGTCCGCATCGCCTATGACGTCCGCAACAACCGCAACCAGTTCCTCCGCATCAAGATGCCCAAGGACACGGAGATCTGGAACGTCTCCGTCGCCGGCGCCGCCGCACGGCCCGCGATGGACGAGGAAGGCATGACGCTCATCCCGCTCGTCCGGTCGAGCGGCCAGCAGCTCGCTGCGTTCCCCGTCGAGATCGTTTACATCGACAAGGGCTTCACCCCGCCCGCGGCCGGCAAGGGCTCGATCCGCATCGAGCTGCCCAAGTGCAACCAACCCATAATGAAGGCGGCCTGCCACCTGTTCCTGCCCAAAGAGGGCGAATACAGCGCGTTCCGCGGCCCGATGAAGGTGACCCAGGTCGAACCCGAGCCCCTGGCGGCCAAACCGGGCGCTCCCGCCGCCAACGAGGCGGCACAGGCCAGGCAGCAGATCAAGCAGGTTGTCGACGTAGAGCTTCGCCGCACCGCACCGGGCGTGGCGCCCATCAACGTCAACCTGCCCATGACCGGCAAGCTCATCTACCTGCAAAAGATCCTGATCCTCGATGAGGACCTGTGGATCGAGTTCGACTACACCCGCTGGCCCGGTTACAGGCGCGGCGGCTGGATCTGGTAGCCCTCGCGACGTGAGCAGCCAGTACACTGCGCAAGAGGCGCACACGGCCCCGAGGCGTTTGCGTTGATCGCGCGACCTTGGCTGTTGTAGGGGCGGGTTTGAAACCCGCCCCTACAGATTGTACGCATGGACCTCGCGCGAGCCCACATCGCAAATGCCTCGCCCCGGCCGCCCCCCCCCCGAACTGGAAGGTTGACAAGAAGAAGAAGGCAGCGTAGCCTTATGACCCAGAGCCGCCATCAGGACTTTCAACTGAATTCGGGGCAGCGTCACTGAGGCAGTAAATGACATTCAATAAGAACAGAGCAATAGAACTCCTCACACTTGGGTCGGGTCTCCCGAATGCTTATTTCCGCAAAGGTCAAGAGGAAGCGATCCGCCATGTCGTGGAAGGTCGCGGCCGGCTGCTGGTGGTGCAGAGGACCGGCTGGGGCAAGAGTTTTGTCTACTTCATCGCCACCAAGCTGCTGCGCGAAGCGGGAGCAGGACCGGCCTTGCTCATTTCGCCCTTGCTGGCGTTGATGCGCAACCAGATCGCGGCGGCGGAGCGGATGGGCGTGCGGGCGGTTACCATCCACTCCGATAATCAGGACGAGTGGGCTACCGGCGAGGCGGCGATTCAACGCAACGAGGTGGACATCCTGCTGATCTCGCCCGAGCGGTTGGCAAACGAGCGCTTTCGCACCGAAGTGCTGGCGGGTGTCGCGGGGCGGATCGCCTTGCTGGTGATTGACGAAGCACATTGCATCTCGGACTGGGGTCACGATTTCCGCCCGCACTATCGCTTGCTGGAGCGTATCGTGCGCACGTTGCCAGCGAATCTGCGGCTTCTAGCCACGACGGCAACAGCTAACAACCGGGTGATGGACGATCTGAGCACGGTGTTCGGGCCGAACCTCGGCGTTTCACGGGGCGACCTGAACCGGCCGTCGCTCACGCTCCAGACGATGCGTTTGCCCAGGCAGTCGGAGCGCCTGGCCTGGCTTGCCGCGCAGGTGCCGGCCTTGCCCGGTCATGGAATCATTTACACGCTCACGGTGCGCGATGCGGTGCAGGTGGCGGAGTGGCTCAAGTCGCGCGGCTTGGACGTGGAGTCCTACACGAGCGAAGCCGGCGAGCGCCGGCCTGAACTGGAGCAGGCGTTGCTGGACAACCGGGTGAAGGCGCTGGTGGCGACGACCGCGCTCGGCATGGGTTTCGACAAGCCGGACCTCGCGTTCGTGATCCATTACCAGACGCCGGGTTCGGTAGTGGCCTACTACCAGCAGGTCGGGCGTGCAGGTCGCGCACTCGACGCAGCTTACGGGGTGCTGCTCAGCGGCGAGGAAGAGGCGGACATCACCGACTACTTCATCGAGAGTGCTTTCCCCACGCGGGATGAAGTCCGCAATGTGCTCGAAGCGCTGGAGGCGGCGCCGGCGGGTCTTTCGATCTGCGAGTTGATGGCGCGGGTCAATCTCAGCATGGGCCGGATCCAGAAGACCATGGAGCTGCTATCGCTGGAGTCACCCGCCCCCATCGCCAAGCAGGGCGCGAAGTGGCAATTGACGGCGGCCAACCTGAGCGAGGCGTTCTGGCAGCGCGCGGAGCGGCTGACCAACTTGCGCCGCGACGAGCAGCGCCAGATGCAGGCGTATGTGAGCCTTGCGTCCGGACACATGGAGTTTCTCATCCGGGCTTTGGACGGCGATCTAGGGACAGTCCTCGCGCCGAAGTTGCCGCCGCTGGCGACTAACACGGACCCGGCGCTGGTGCGAGAAGCCGTAGCGTTTCTTCGCCGAACCAACCTGCCGATTGAGCCGCGCAAGCAATGGCCGGCGTATGGGATGCCACAGTATGGGCTCAAGGGGAAAATCCCTCCTGCGCTTCAGGCACAGCCCGGCAAGGTGCTTTGCATCTGGGGGGATGCTGGGTGGGGCAGCCTCGTCCGACAAGGCAAATATCAGGATCGGCACTTTGCCGATGAACTGGTGGAAGCGTGTGTGCGCCTGGTGCGAGAGTGGAACCCGCAACCCGCGGCTGCATGGGTAACGTGCATCCGGTCGCTTCGACACCCCGATCTGGTGCCGGAGTTTGCCCGGCGGCTGGCCGCGGCCTTGAACCTGCCGTTCGACGCGGTACTGGTGAGGACCGACAATCGTCCGGAGCAAAAGACCATGGCTAATAGCACCCAACAGGCGCGCAACATCGACGGTTCTCTGGCGGTCAGTGCGAAAGAGCTGCGTACTGCGCCGGTGTTGCTCTTGGATGACATGGTGGATTCGCGCTGGACGATGACCGTTGCGGCCTGGTTGTTACGCTCACATGGCAGCGGCGAGGTGTTCCCTCTGGCGCTCGCGCTAACAGGACACGAGAAATGAGCATGTCACTCTCACCCAACACGCAGGCAATCCTGCTGCTGACGGCTCCCTTGATCGCGGGGCGTGACGAACCTTCAGCCGATTTATTGACGCCGGGCGAGTACAAGCGGCTGGCGCGATTCCTCCGCGAAAAGCAACAGCAGCCGGCAGATCTGCTTGCCCCCGATGCGCGGGAATTGCTCGGGGAGTGTCAACAGCTTATCGACAGCGGCCGTCTCAAGCGCCTGCTGGCCCGTGGTTTTCTTCTAAGCCAGGCGATCGAGCGCTGGCAGACGCGGGCGATTTGGGTAGTGAGCCGCGCCGATGCCGAGTATCCGAGGCGATTGAAGACGCGCCTCAAGGACGATGCGCCCCCGGTTCTTTACGGCTGTGGTGAGGCGGAGATTCTGGATACGAGCGGGTTGGCTGTCGTTGGTTCACGGCAAGTGGACGATGCGTTGGTCGCTTACACCGAGGACATCGGCCGGCTTGCAGCCCAAGCGAGGTGCACCCTTGTTTCGGGCGGTGCGCGCGGCATTGACCAAGCCGCCATGCGCGGCGCGCTGGAAGCTGGCGGCAAGGTGGCGGGGGTCTTGGCCGACAGCTTGGAACGGGCGGTCCTGAACCGCGAGCACCGTAACTTTCTGATCGACGGGCAACTGGTCTTGGTCTCGCCCTATGATCCTGTGGCCGGGTTCAACGTGGGACACGCCATGCAGCGTAACAAGCTGATCTATGCGCTGGCCGATGTGGCGCTGGTCGTCTGCTCGGATTACGAGAAGGGCGGTACTTGGGCAGGCGCGGTCGAGCAACTGGAGAAGCTGCGGCTCGTACCTGTCTATGTCCGCTCGAATGGAGAAACTGGCAAGGGGCTGGAGGCCCTCCGACGTAAGGGCGCATTGCCCTGGCCCAATCCTGAGACGCCGGAGGCCCTATCGGAGGTGCTCGCGGTTGAGGTGAGTCCGAGAGAAGTTGCTCCGGGTCAAAACGAGCTCTTTTCTTCGGTTCGCGAAAAGCCCAAGCAGGAGTATGAAATCCAGCAGAGTTCGCCCCCTGTCAATGACTCTTGCCTCTCGCTGTCTGTGGAATCGCCCTTGGCACCTGCCGATGAACTGTTTGCCAAGGTGCGGGAGTTGCTTGGGAAGATGAAAACGCCCAAGACCGACGCCGAGGTGGCCGCTGATTTGCATGTGTCAAAAAGCCAAGCGAAAGAGTGGCTTCAGCGATTGATTAAGGAGGGTGTGATGGAAAAACACACCAAGCCTGTAAGATATGGGCCGAAGTCTCAGCGTTCTTTATTGGAATAGAGCGGGGTTAGCCCAGGTTCGTCAGTTTGGAGGCTGGAATGGCCCGGGAGGGGCATTTCCGGGCGTTCCATGACAAAAGTGTAGACTGCATGGCTTTTCAAGTTGTGCAGGGAGTTCGGGGGACGCAATACCGATCGCGTGACAAGGTGCGGCGGAGGGCAGAATGAATGAGTGTATGGCACGCATCGCACGAGTCGCCATGCCGCGGAAAACGCCGGAGAATGGCGCCTGCGGTCACCGTCAGACATTCGCGACGGACACGGTGCGGATAGGTGTCTGCAACGCACGCCGCGACAACGGAAGAAGAAAAGGCAAAGACGTCGAGGAGGGAAAAACAATGAAAACGGCCCGTGGCGAAGAGCCTTGACATACGGTTATAGGTGTCTTCGGAACTCTCAGTGTCCGCGCGGTCGAGCCGGACAATCGACCTGCAAGCGTGGTGGTCAGTGCTCTGCCTTCATCACCGAGAGACGGCAATGACAATGCGTACGTCTTCACACTCGATCCGGTTGGCGGTCCTGGTCCCGACGGTCATGTTCTGCCTTGGGTTGTTCACGGTCAGCGCCCGCGCCGGCTGGATCGAGGACCGCGACGGCAAGACGGTCGTCCACGTCACGCTGTTTGCCCTGCCGGACCCGACGAACACCACTCCCGTCATGCGTGCCGATCTTGCGGTGGTGAATGAATTCAAGCGACGCTTCGCAAAGACGTTCGCCGAGAAATACCGGGATAAATACAAGGCCGACCCCAAACGATACGGGAATCATAACTGGGACAACGTGGAGGTCGAGCTCCATCGCGCTTCCGGGATCGCGGTGGAAGGCGTGGAAGGCGACCTGATGGCGATCGCAGGCCGGGTGGCGCCGGACGTCTTGTACGTGCAATTCCGCAAGTCCGATAACTATATCCGCAATGGATTCCTGTATCCGCTCGACAAGCCGGAGGACGGCTACTTCTCCTCGATGACCGAAGAGGAGAAGAAGCTCCGCATCCACCCCAACGTCTGGCAGGTCATTCACCGGAAGGGCCCCGACGGCCAGAAACACGTGTGGTCGATGCCGTACGGCGGGCTGCTTGGAATGACGATCCTGTATCGCAAGGACCTGTTCGACCGGGCCGGCGTCCCCTACCCCACAAACGACTGGACGTGGGACGACCTCCTGAACGCATGCCGAAAAATCTCCGACCCCGGCCGCGGCGTGTACGGCATCGCGCTGGCCGTGGGCTCGCAGTGGGAGGCGTGGTTCTGGTATACGTATCTCTGGTCGGCGGGCGGCGACGTGATGGTGTACGACGAGGCGGCCGACAAGTGGCGGTGCACGTTCGACAGCCGCGAAGCCGCCGTCGCCCTCGAATTCTACACGCGCCTGACCAGTGAGCCCTGGACCGACCGCAACGGCATACGGCGCCGGGGCTACGCCTGCTCTGGCGACACGGAGGGCAAATGGCAGAACGGCGAAGTCGCGGTCGTCGTGAGCTATATCAACGAAAATGTGTTTAACACGATCAACCCGGACGTGACGGGCATGGTGCCCGTGCCGCTCGGCCCCACGGGCCTTCGCGGCGGCGAGCTCAACAGCACGACGATGGGGCTGTTCAACGGAATCAACGACCCGGCCGTGCGCGACGCGGCGTGGGAGTATATGAGGTTCTATGATTCGAAAGATGCAATGCGAATCAGGGTCAACGTCCTGGTCGAAGGCGGGCTGGGGCGGTTCCTGAACCCGCAGTACCTGAAAATGTTCGGATACGACGAGCTTGTCCGGATGGCGCCGCCAGGGTGGGAGAAGTGTTTCGAGATCGCGATGGAGACCGGCAAGCCCGAGCCCTACGGGCAGAACAGCAACTTCGTGTGCGGCATCATATCCGAGTCCATACAGAAGGCCAACACGCTGGCTCTGGACGACCGGCTGCCCGCGGACCCGGAAAAGCGCCTCGACATGCTTCAGGGCCTGCTCCGTGAGGGTGTGGCCAAGGCGAACGTCGTGATGCTCGACGAACTGACGCCGAAGCAGCGCACGATGCGCCGCGTGACGGCGGCGATTGCACTGGCGGCCGCGGCCGCGGTCTTCGTGGCCATATTCCTCAAGATCGCCCGCATCTTCAGGCCCCCACGGACCGTGCCGGGCGAGCGAAGGGCTGCCTGGAGCTTCCGCAAGAGAGCCGTAATCTGCCTGCTCCTGTTGCCGGCCATGCTGAGCGTCCTGATCTGGCAATACGTCCCTCTGATCCGCGGGTCCGTTATGGCGTTCCAGGACTACAACGTGATGGGAAACTCGGCGTGGGTCGGGCTGGACAACTTCGGCAGCGTCCTGTGGGACGGGGAATGGTGGGGCTCGTTGTGGAACTCGGCCCGCTACAGCTTCCTGATCATCGCCCTGACGTTCCTGCCGCCAGTCGGCCTGGCCATCCTGCTGCAGGAAGTGCCGCGAGGCAAGATTTTCTTCCGGACCATCTACTACCTTCCCGCCGTCACCGCAGGCCTGGCGATCGTTCTCCTTTGGAAACAGTTCTACGAAGGTTCGGAGTTCGGTGCGCTCAACGCCATGCTGATGCACGTTCCCGCCATCGCATATATCGCGGCCGGGCTGGTGCTGCTGTGGATTGCTCTGGCCTTTGCCCGGCGCGTGGCGGTTCACGGGCATCGGGTCGTGGCCGTATGCTTCGCCGTGGCGGGCGTCCTGATGATGTACACGTGCTGCGGGCTATCGGCCCCGATCTTCGCCCAGAAGGGCGTGCCGTTCTGGAAGGCCCTGTTCATGGCCCTGCCCGAGGCGTACAACTGGCTGCTGAACCCGGACACGGCCATGTTCTGCTGCGTGCTGCCGATGATATGGGCGGGCATGGGCCCGGGCTGCCTGATCTACCTCGCCGCGCTCAAAGGCATCCCGGACGATTCGTACGAGGCGGCCGACATCGACGGGGCGACGTTCATAGACAAGATCCTGTTCATCGTCTTTCCGATGCTCAAGCCCCTGTTGATCATCAACTTCGTGGGCGTGTTCATCGGGTCCTGGAACGCGAGCGGCAATATCCTCGTAATGACAGGCGGCGGGGCCAACACAAAGGTCGCGGACCTCAGCATTTTCTACAGTGCGTTCATGTACCTCAAGTTCGGCCAGGCCACCGCGATGGCCTGGATACTCGGGGCGATGCTGACCGGTTTCACCGTCTACCAGTTGCGCATCCTCTCGCGGGTCGAGTTCAAGAGCACGGGCAACAAGGAATAGGCAGGGACAGGCGTGCCCATCGTTTCCGAAGCGAGCTATCGCCACCCGAAGACGCGGGCTCTTCATGGCGTGATCTATCTGGCGCTCATCGCCGGCGCGGTCACGATGATCTACCCCTTTCTCCTCATGCTGAGCGGCAGCACACTGAGCGTAGTGGACGGCAGGGAGACAAAAGTCATACCGTCGTTCTGGCTCGACGACGCGATGCTGTACCGGAAGCACATCGAGGGGCTGTTCAACGAGTCACTCGACGCGATGAACATCGCCTACCAGGACAGCGTGCCGTCAATGGAGTTGCTCCAGCCGCCCGCACAGCCCAACCGGAAACTGGTCGCAGAGTGGCTGGCCTTTCTCCGGGACGCGCCGCCGCCGCCGTACGCCTGCGGCCTGGGTTACATCTACACACCCATCTCACGGACCGCGCCCAAGTATTTCCGGGAGTTCAAGCATTACCTGGCCGACACCTATGGCAAGGACATCGAGACTGTCAACCGGCGGCTCGGCTCGGACTTCGTCAACTGGAACGCCTTTGCCCTGACCCCTGAGGAGTACCTGACACGCATCAGCATGCCCGACGACACCCCGCTGCTCAAGCCGATGTGGGATTTCAAAGCCCAACAGCCGCCGGGGATGCTCTATTATTTCTCGCCGGAGGGGTTTTGCCGGCGGATGTTCCTGCAGAACAAGTACACCGCGGACATCCAAAAATACAACCGCGCACACGGAACACAGTTCGCCTCGTATGCGGACGTCCACCTCTCACGGCGGCTGCCCGATGGCACCCAGCGGGAGAAGGAGGACTGGGAAACGTTCGTGCGCAACTCGTTGAATTCGCTGTGGATCCGTGCGGACGAGGCCGCGAAGGGGCCGTACCGCGAGTGCCTCCGGGCAAAGTATCGGACCATTGACGTCCTCAACCGCAACTACGGCACCGCGTACAAGAGCTTCGACGACATTCCGCCGATCGACACGCCACCCTTTCAGCCGATCGTCCGAAGCGACTGGCACGATTTCATCAGCGGGTGGCAATCTCCCGACACCAAGGTCATCCACATCCTTCCCGCGAACCTGCTGCGGATTCACAGCGTGGACTTTCAGTTCCGCGACTATCTCGAGGGCAAGTACAAGTCCATCGCCGGGGCAAACGCCGCGCTGGACACGTCGTATAAGGACTTCCTCTCAATCCTTCCGCCACAGCGCGACACGCACTACCTCGCGTTCCTCGAGATGAAAAGCGCCGTCCGGTGGGAGTTCGTCACACGCAACTACAAGGCCGTCATCGACTATATGATCTTCTACGGACGGGGGATGTTCAACACGGTCCTCTACTGCGTCCTCGCGGTCCTGGCAGCGCTGATCGTGAACCCGATAGCCGCCTACGCCATGAGCCGGCACAAGATGAAGTCATCCTACATGATCCTGCTGTTCCTGCTTGTGACGATGGCGTTCCCGCCGATGGTCACGCAGATCCCCGCGTTCCTGATGCTGCGGGAATTCCGGCTTCTGAACACCTTCGCCGCTCTCATCCTGCCCGGCCTTGCCAGCGGCTTTTCGATCTTCCTTCTCAAGGGGTTCTTCGATTCGCAGCCGCGGGAGCTGTATGAGGCCGCCGAGATCGACGGAGCTAGCGAATGGACCATCTTCTGGCAAATCACGATGAGTCTGTCAAAACCCATCTTGTCGGTGATCGCACTCGGAGCGTTCGCCGCCGCCTACGGGAATTTCATGTTCGCGCTTCTGATCTGCCAGGACGAGCGGATGTGGACGCTGATGGTCTGGCTCTACCAACTTCAGCAGCGGAGCGGCCGCGGGGTCGTCTATGCGAGTATTGTCATCGCCTCGATCCCGACGTTCGTCGTCTTCGTACTCTGCCAGCGTGTCATCCTGCGAGGCATCATTGTGCCGAGCGAGAAGTGAGCGACATGCGCGAGGCAACGGGCTCGGCTCGCCGCGTTTGCGTTCACGTCGTTGTTCAGCATCTCGTCCGGGTTCAGTTCCGGGCTGTAACCAGTAAGGTAGAAGGTGCGGATCTGGTCCGCGTGTGCCGCAGGCCACCGCGGCCGCCTGCCATCCGGCCAAACGGCCGCCCGTCCGCGGCCGCCCCTTCTGGCCTGCACGCAACGCCTTCCCGCCGCCCGTACGGTACTTCTTCACCCAAATGCCTACCGCCTGCCGCGTCACTCCAAAGACGCGAGCGGCCTCGACCTGTTCGGAGTCAGGCCAAACTTGACTTTCCGTGGGCAACGCCCTAGAATCCCGTCCCTGTGTCGCCGGCTCAGCCCGCAGCTTGTTTTGGAGACCCGCGAATGGCTCTGAGGATTGCTATCGTCGGC
>CAYXNI010000024.1:0-13915 GCA_964466285.1 uncultured Planctomycetota bacterium
TGGTGGGGCAGGCATTCCTGCCTGCCCGACGGCGGACAGGAATGTCCGCCCCACCATTTCGTTAGAGTTCCTAAGCGGCGACCAAACTCTCGACACCGGCACCGGGGCCTAAGCCCCCGTGCGTCCCGTCCGGCACCGTGAGTCCCTGCCGGAGCGTTGATTCCCGCGGGCAATCCCTCCATCACCCTCGCGGCGAGACCAGAGAGACGGCCTGCCTCCACGTTGAATCCGGCGGTCTTCACGCATATGATACAAGAAGGTACTGTGCACGTTCGCAAATCGCCTGAGGCAGGTCAATGTTCGGCTGGCTGAGAAACCGGCGGCGCAGGAGAATCCTCGCCCAGCCCTTCCCCGCCGAGTGGGAAGCCGTCCTCCGCTCAAACGTCTGGCAGTACGAAACGCTTTCCGACGCCGAACAGGCCAGGCTTCGCGACGACCTCCGCATCTTCGTCGCCGAGAAGAACTGGGAAGGCTGCGGCGGCCTCGAGATGACCGACGAGGTCAAGGTCACCATCGCCGCCTACGCATGCCTCATCGTCCTCGGTCTCAGCCTCGACAGCTACGACCGCGTCCTCTCCATTCTTGTCTACCCCGACGAGTTCTACGTCCGCGACACCACGGTGACCCGCGAAGGATTCCACCGTGACGAACTGGTCGATCACCTCGGCGAGGCCTGGCACGGCGGCCCCGTCATCCTGTCCTGGGCCGACACGCTCGACAGCGGCCGCCACAGGGGCGCCGGGACAAACGTGGTCATCCACGAGTTCGCCCATCAGCTCGACATGCTCAACGCCAGCGTCGACGGCATGCCGCCCTTGCGCACCACCGCCCAGATCCGCCAGTGGCGTCACGTCATGACCGCCGAATACAACCTGCTCGTCCGCCAGTCCGAACAGGGCGATCCGACCTTCCTCGACGAATACGCCGCCACGAACATCGGCGAATTCTTCGCGGTCGCGACCGAGTACTTCTTCGAACAACCCGTCCAGCTCCGCCGCCGGCACCCCGCCCTCTACGCCATCCTCCGCCAGCACTACCGCCAGGACCTCGCGGCGCGCACGAACAGAAAAGCGTGATCCGGCGGCTGAAACTGATCTTGTCTGAGAAGCTGCAAGTCAGAAAAGCCTTGAACCTCTGGCACGCCCGGAGGGATTCGGACCCGTAGGGTCCGAATATTCATCCGCGTTTGAAACCTTGTGTCTGGTGGCGAATCCTGGATTCTTCGCGGCTCTTCATTTCCATGAGTTGCGAAGGACTGTCGAAATCCGTGAACGGTTGCCAATGTGAGTGTAGCGCTCTACCGGCTGAGCTAATCGCCCGAAGCGGACGTAACAGTATCACATTCCGCGATTCCGTCAGGTTTTTCGCCTCGCCGAGCGCTCGCCTCGCCGAGCGCCGTTCAGCCCCGCTGGCGGTACAGGGCCGGGTCGACGACGTGCAGCATGGCATCGACATCGAGGCCCGGGCCGAGGAACTCGGCCAGACGCTCGACCTGCGGACGTGGCGTGGCGATCAGTTGGTTGTAGTCGACGGCTAGCGTCGCGAAGTTCGGCCGTGTCGCGAGCCAGTCCTGGCACTTCTTGACCTGTGCGCGGAACAGTTCGGCCAACTTGGCGTCATCGGCCTGGTTGAATTCTTTCCCCAGCCGGGTGAGCATGAGGCGCTGAGAGGCGAGCACCTCTTCGATCCTGCGCTGCATGAACACCACGCGATAACTGTAGCCGGCCGGCAGGTCGTAGAGGAGGCGGTAGACAATCTTGACGACCTTGCCCCGGGCCGACTCAAGCCAGGACGGGTCTTGTTTCGTTTTCTTGACTGGCTCGAACTCGTAGTATCCTTTGGGGTTGTCATCATCGGCTTTCCGGATCTCGTCGGTGAGTGCCGGCAGGCCGCCCGCCTCGAGCATCTGCATCATCATCGACGTTCCCGAGCGCGGGAGACCGGATACGATCGTGACGAGATCCCTTACCATGGTCTGACCCTGTGCGAGGTCGTGGTCCGGGCGTTGGTCTAACGTACTCTCTCCGCCGTTGGGTGTCAAGGCGGCTTGTGGCTGAGATATCCCTGTCGTTTCGAGCGGCCCAGTTTGTATAATCTATGTGTGTCGGCTAGTGGCATGAAGTCGCGCATCGGGTGACCACATGGGTGCGAGAGAGCACTTTCCACCACGACGTCCGGGCGGGCGCAGAAGAGCCCTCACACTTCTGCTCCTGACTGCAGTGATCGTCCTGGCGCTGCCAGACCGTGCGGAGGCTTACATCGGGCCGGGTGCCGGCTTTGCGGTGGCGGGCTCCCTGCTGGTGATGTTCACGGCCGTGCTCTCCGGCATCCTTGCCCTGTTCACCTGGCCGATCCGGTGGGTCTTCCGCGCCATCAGGGGCCGCCGCGCGTTCGCCCGCAGCCGAGCCAGGCGGTTCGTGATCCTGGGGCTGGACGGCATGGACCCCGCGATGGCGGAGAAGTTTATGGCGGCGGGCAAGCTGCCGAACCTGGCCCGGCTCCGCGACCAGGGGTGTTTCAAGCGGCTGGCCACCACGGTGCCTTCCATATCGCCGGTGGCGTGGTCCTCTTTCCAGACCGGCGCCAATCCCGGCAAGCACAACATCTTCGATTTCCTGACCCGTGACCGGAAGACGTACCAACCGAAGCTGAGCTCGGTGGACATCCGAGGCCCGCGGCGGCACGTACGCCTTGGCAAGTATCTTTTTCCGCTCGGCAAGGCGGACGTTCGCCTTCTTCGGAAGGGCAAGCCGTTCTGGAAGACGCTGGGCGAGCACGGCATCTTCAGCAGCGTGATCCGCGTCCCGATCACGTTCCCGCCGGAGAAATTCCGCGGCGTGCAACTCTCCGGGATGTGTGTCCCCGACCTCCGCGGCACGCAGGGGATGTTCTCGTTCTACACGACCCGCGCCGGCTGGAACGGCGAACACACTGGCGGGGAGCAGTTCCGCGTCGAGCGGAAAGGCGGCGTCATCAGGGCCACACTTGTGGGGCCAGAGAACCCCCTGCGAAGAGACCGAAGCGTCCTCATGTGTCCGTTCGTCGTCACGATCATAGATGAGACGACTGCGGACGTCCGGCTGAACGGCGAGACACTCAGGCTCGTAAAAGGCGCGTACAGCGATTGGATCAAGGTCGCGTTCAAGGCCGGTCCGGGCTTCAAGGTGCACGGCATCTGCAAGTTCCTGCTGATCGGCGCCGGCCCCGAGTTCGACCTGTACGTCACGCCTATCCACATCGATCCCGAGAACCCCGTCATGCCGATCAGCCACCCGGCCGTGTACTCGAGGTACCTGTCCAAGCGCCATGGGCTGTTCGCAACTCTCGGCCTGGCAGAGGACAGCTGGGCGCTGAATGAGAAGTTCCTGGATGACGACGGCTTCATTCAGCAGTGCATTCAGATCGACGAGGAGCGCGAGAAGATGTTCTTCGACGCGCTCGACAAGGTGCGGCGCGGGCTGGTCGTGTGCGTGTTCGACGGGACCGACCGCATCCAACACACGTTCTGGCGCGAACTCGACAGCGCCCATCCTGCCCATCGCGGCCAATACCGGAAACCCGAACGCAAGGCCATCGAAGAGTTGTATGAGCGAATGGACGTCCTCGCCGGCAAGACGATGGCGCAGTGTGACGACGAAGACACGGTGCTGATGGTGATCTCCGACCACGGCTTCAACGTGTTCCGCTACGGTGTCGACCTGAACCGCTGGCTCGAGGAGAACGGCTATCTCACCCTTAAAGATGGTCCGCGCGACCAGAAGTATCTCGCGGCCATCGACTGGTCGCGGACGCGGGCGTTCGCGATCGGGCTGTCCGGCATTTTCTTGAATCTCAAGGGCCGTGAGGCGCAGGGCATTGTCGACCCCGGCGCGGAGGCGTCGCAGCTCCGCGACGAGATCGCTTCGAAGCTGGGCAACCTGATGGATGCGGCACGAGGGCAGCCGGCCGTCAAGCAGGTCTACAACTCTTTGAAGGTGTTCACCGGGCCGTTCAAGGCTGACGCCCCCGACCTGATCGTGGGGTATCAGCGTGGGTACCGGGCGTCGTGGGAGACGGCGGTCGGCCAGGTGACCGAGCAGGTCTTCCACGACAACGTCAAGGCCTGGAGCGGCGATCACTGCATCGATCCATCCCTCGTCCCGGGGGTCCTCTTCTGCAACCGGCGTGTGACCGCCCTCGAACCGAGGTTGATGGACATCGGCCCGACAGTGCTGGACATGTTCGGCGTCGCAGTTCCGGCGCACATGGACGGCGTGCCGCTGGCGGTCGCCGACATGAACGCGGCCGAAGCCGACGGCGGACAAATGAACTGAAAGGACAGGTTTCACGCCATGTCCGATAAAGAGAACAACGGTATCAGTCGCAGGGACTTCCTGAGGCAATCGGCCGCCGCGGCGGTGCTGGCCACGGGGATCGGTGCGGTGCCGCTCTTCGCCGCGAAGAAGGCCGGCGGGGCGAAGAAAATCATCGTCCTCGGAATCGACGGAATGGACCCGCGCCTGTGCGGCCGGATGATGGCCGCGGGCCAGTTGCCCAACTTGGCCCGGCTTGGCCAAGCCGGCGGCTACAGAAGGCTGGGCACGAGCGTTCCGCCGCAAAGCCCGGTGGCCTGGGCGAACTTCATCAACGGCGCCGGACCGGGCACTCATGGCATCTTCGATTTCATCCATCGCGACCCGGCCAGGCAGTGCGCCCCTTTCTTCTCCGTCGCCGACACGGTCAGCGGAGAGGGGGGCTGGGAGATCGGCGAGTACAAGCTGCCGCTCGACTTCTGGCCATTCGGCCACCGGCCGGCCAAAACCGTGCTGCTGCGACAGGGGGTGCCGTTCTGGGACTACCTGGACGCGGCGGGCATCCCGTCGACGTTCTACGACCTGCCGGCCAACTATCCGCCGAGCCCGTCGAAGCACGGGCACCACAGGTGCCTGGCCGGCCTCGGCACGCCAGACCTGCTGGGCACGTACGGAACATACCAGCATTTCGCCGAAGACGGACCCGCCCGCACCATCGACGAGGGCGGCGGCAAACGGTCGCCGATTTTCTTCGAGAACGAGACCGCCAGCCCGGCGCTGAAGTTGTACGGGCCGACGAACACGTTTCTCAAGAAGCCGGAGCCCACGATCGTGGAGTTCCTGGTCCATCGCGACAAGGCCGCACGGGCCGCGGTGATCGACATCCAAGGCAAGAGGGTCCTCCTCAAGGAGGGGCAGTGGAGCCGGTGGTTCAAGCTCGACTTTGAGCTGTCGATGCCCGCCTTCGTGCCCGACAAGCACGTGAGCGGCATCTGCCGCTTTTACCTTCAGGAGGTCGCTCCAAACTTCAGGCTCTACGTGTCTCCCATCAACACGGACCCGTCTGACCCGGCCATCCAGATTACCGAGCCGATGGAATTCATCGAGCAGATATCCGGCAAGCTCGGGCCCTTCTACACCACGGGCTTCCAGGAAGACCACAAGGCCCTGTCCAACGGCGTCTTCACCGACGCCGAGTTCGCCCGCCAGGCCGGGATGGTGCTCGAAGAGCGGCTCAACCTCTTGAACTATGCCCTGGAGAACTACGACGACGGCCTGCTCTTCTTCTACTTCTCAAGCACCGACCTGCAGGGCCATATGTTCTGGTGGGACTCGGCCGAGAAGCATCCGACCCGCTCGCCTGACGACGCCAAGGCGGGTTTCGAACACATCAAAGACATCTACCGGAAAATGGATGAGGTCGTCGGCGATCTCGTCCGGCGCTACGGCGACCGGGCCACTCTCTACGTCATGAGCGATCACGGCTTTGCCAACTTCAAGCGGCAGTTCGGCCTGAACACATGGCTCCGGGAGAACGGTTACATTCAGCCCGGCGACGCCACCTCGATCCTGCGCGATGTCGATTGGTCCCGAACCAGGGCCTACGGCCTGGGCATCAACGGCCTGTACCTGAACCTCAAGGGCCGCGAGCGGGACGGCATCGTAGACGCCGGCCGGGAACACGAAGAACTTCTCGATGAACTGGCCGCGCGCCTCGAAGCGGTCCGCGACCGCGACGGCCGGCAGGTCATCCGCAAGGCCCATCGCGGCGACAAGGCTTATGCCGGGCCCGCGACGCGGCTCGCCCCGGACCTGATCATCGGCTACAGCCGCGATTACCGCGCCTCCTGGAACACCTGCCTCGGTGACATGGACGCCCATGTGCTGGCGGACAACAACTCGGCGTGGAGCGCCGACCACTGCGCCGATGTGTCCGAGGTGCCTGGCGTTCTCTTCTGCAACCGGCCCGTCGCCGCCGAGGCCCCGGCCCTCGTGGACCTCGCACCGTCGATACTGGCGGAGTTCGGCCTCGAAGTCCCCGCCTCGATGGCCGGCAGGAACATTTTCGCGTACTGAACAACGCTTTGAAGGAGTGAGAACGAATGGCGAAGATCAAGATCGACTCGGCGCTTCTCGACCGGGCGAAGGCGGCTGCCGATGCCGCCGGGTACAGCAGCGTCGACGAGTTCATCACGCACGCCATCGAAGAGGCGCTCGTGAAGCTCGAAAGCGCACCCGCGGATGCGGATCAGGCAGTCGAGGACCGGCTCCGGGGACTGGGGTACATCGAGTGACGAATCTCCTCGCCCGACTCATCGCCTTGATCAACGCCCTGCTCGGTCCGGTGTGCGCCGTCGTATTCGCACCGATCGGCTGGATGCCCGGCTGGCTCTCGAACACGATCATCTCCTGTGTCACAGGAGTCTTCCTGCTAATCCTCTTCAAGTACACGTCCAACCAGAAGGCCATCGGACGGGTACGCGATCACATCACGGCCGACCTGCTCACGCTCAAACTTTTCAAAGACAGCCTTGCGGTGACTCTCCAGGCCCAGGGCAGGTTGTTCGGCGGCGCCCTGCTGCTGCTCGTCCACGCCGTCCGGCCGATGCTCGTGATGCTCGTGCCGGTGTGCCTGTTGCTTTCGCAGTTGGGGCTCTGGTATCAGGCCCGCCCGCTGCGCCCCGGCGAGTACGCCGTGGTGACAATGAAGCTGGGCGGCGGGGCCGACGCAGCCTGGCCCGACGTCCGCATCGCGTCCATGCCGTCGGCCGACATAGCCGTCGGGCCGGTCCGCGTCCTGAGCAAACGTGAAATCTGTTGGGAGATCAGGGCGCGCGAGGCGGGCACGGCCCCGATCGTGTTCCAGGTGGGCGGGCAGGCGGTCGAGAAGCAACTCGCGGCCGGCAACGGCTACATGCGCGTCAGCGCCAGGCGGCCGGGCTTGCACTGGACCGAGGTGCTGTATCACCCCACTGAGCGACCGTTCAGACCCGGCGACGCGGTCCAGTCCATCGACATCGATTACCCCGGGCGGCGATCGTGGACGAGCGGGACGAACTCCTGGCTCATCTACTTCTTTGCGGCGTCCCTCTTATTCTCCTTGCTCTTCAAGCCGTTCCTGAAGGTCAGACTCTAGCGCGCCGCCTCATTCCTTCTTTGTCTCATGGAATGCAGAACCTGACTTGTAGAGCTTGATCCGCGCGCCAAGGTCGTCGACGAGCGCCGCCTTCTTCTGGCTGGTGGCCAGGGCCAGCGCTTCCTCGGCCGTTTTGACCGCTTCGGGGAACTGCCCCGCTTCGGCGTAGGCCGCGGCCAGCGTATCGAGAAACTCCGGAACCTTGCCGCCGGAAAGCTCCACGCACTTCTTGGCCAGTTCGACGGCCTCTTTCCCGTTTCGGATCGATGCCTCGGGGCTGGTAGCCAGCAGACAGGCCGTATCGTTGAGGAGAATGATGTTATCCGGGCGAAGACGGAGCCCTTCGCGCCAGTGGGCGAGCGCCTCCGCGAACTTCCCTTGCCGGCGGAGTGCGGTGCCAAGCCTGTAGTGTGCGTCAACATCCTCAGGGCTGGCTTTCAGGACCTTCTCTAACGTGGCGATCGCCTCGTCTATCCGCCCCTGTTGGATGAGAGCCGAGCCGAGACGGTTGGCGGCCAACGCGAATTGCGGGTTGATCCGCAGCGCCTGCTCGAAATGCCCGATCGCCTCCGGAAGCTTGCCCGCCTGCTCCAGCGCCAGCCCGAGATTGTAGTGCGCATCCGCGTAGTCCGGTTTGATTCGCACGGCCTGCTCGTAATGCCCGATCGCCTCCGGAAGCTTGCCCGTCTGCTGCAGGATACTCCCGAGATTCATGTGCGCATCTGCGTAATCCGGTTTGATCCGCACAGCATCCTCGTAATGTCCGATCGCCTCCGGAAGCTTGCCCGTATGCTGCAAGACAACCCCGAGATTGAAGTGCGCCTCAGCGGAATCCGGCCGGATCCGCAGAGCCTTCTCGAAATGCCCGATCGCCTCGCTGGATTTGCCCACGCCCTTCAACACAACGGCGAGATTGAAGTGGGCCGTGGCGAGATCTCTCGTGTCGAGCTTTCCCGAGGCGAGATCTTCAGCGGCGGGGGGGAGTTGTTTCGAGAAATCCTTCGACTCGGTAAGAATGGACACGATCTTTGCGCAGTGTCCGGCCGCATCGGCCAGCCGACGCTCACTCACTGCAATCTGGGCCAACATCGCATGGGGCGTGATGAGTCCCGGCCGGCTCGCGACAAGCTCGAGCAATTCTTTCGTAGCCTCTTCGCCGTGATTCGCGAGAAACAGACTGTGCGCTTTCTGAAGACGCTCATACGTCGGCAGGAAATCCTTCGGATCCTCGAGCCTTGGGTCAAACTCGGAAGTCGCCGGCGTCGCGCCCCCGCCGACGTATCCGAGGGACTGAAGTCGCCTAACGGCTTCAGGGTCCACGGTCGACGGGCCACGCTGTGGAGCCGCTGATTCCATCTCCTGTAACATCGCCTCCAACCGGCCTCGCAGCCGCCCGGCCACCTGCGGCTCCTTCGCGATAACATTGTCCTGTTCGCCGGAATCGCGCTTCAGGTCGTAGAGTTCCTGCCTGGGAGCCCGGATGTACTTCCATGGGCCTTCCACGACGCCGTTCAACGGGCTGCATCCAAACGACGCAGCTTCCAGCGACTCACAGTAAATCGGCCGCAGCGTGTCGGGCATAGGCCCACTCTCCAGACTGCGGCGCAGGGTCACTCCCTCAACCTGCGGAGGCGTTTTCAAACCGGCCAGATCCAGCACGGTCGGCACGATATCGACCAGGCTGACGTTCCCGTCCACCTGCCGGCCGTTACTGGCCTTGGGCGCCCGGATGACCAGCGGAACTTGCACGGTGTTCTGGTAAAGGAACACGCCGTGCGCGTTTTCGCCCCGTTCGCCCAGTCCTTCGCCATGGTCCGCCGTGATGATCACGAGCGTGTTGTCGTACACCCCCAGCGCCCGCAGCCGGTCCAGCACCTGGCCAATCCAATGATCCACATACGCGATTTCCCCGGCGTAGGGGTCATCCGCATAAGCCGACGCATACGGCGGCGGCGGGGCGTAGGGGAGGTGGGGATCGTAATAGTGAAGGAAGAGAAAAAACGGCTTCCCGCTGTGTGCCTCCAACCAGGCCAACGCCGGACGGCTGACCTCCTCGGCCGTGCGTTCACCGGCGAATGGCGACTTCTCGTTCTTCGTGGTGAACTGGCAGTCGTAGGTGTCGAAGCCCTGATTCAGGCCAAAACTGGCGTCCATCGGGAACCCGCCAACGAAGGCCGCCGTCTGGTAGCCGGCGTCCCGCAGGATCTCGGCCAGCGTCACGTTGGAATCGGCCAGGCGCTCCCCGTTGTTCAGGCGAACGCCATGAGTCGGCGGATACGTGCCCGTCAACATCGTGCTGTGTGCGGGCGTCGTGAGGGGCACGGGCGTCAGCGCAAGCTGGAACTGCACGCCGTCCCGCGCTACCGCATCGACGTTGGGCGTCGTCGGTCGCTTGTAACCGTAGCAGCTCAGATGGTCCGCACGGCACGTGTCGATGCTGATGAGCACCACGTTACGGATGCCATCGATCCGCGGGTGACTGAAACAACGCCAGCCCCCCCATGCGGCGGCGACGACCGCGACGGCCAGAGCGATCAGGGCGAGGCGCGGATGGCGACCCGGCCACATTCCGGCAAACCGTCCGGTCTCCCGGCCTGGTTTCCCGGCAGGTTCTTGCTTGGACTTGCGAGATTTCACAAGGGTTCACCTTTCGCATTCTAGCATACGATGGGCGTGTTACGGCGCCGCAGCAGGATCGCCAAGGTCAACTGCGGCCGCAGGTCAGAAGAGTGTGTAAATCCACGGCAACGGCGAGCCCGGGCCGGCCAGCAGTACCAGCAACCCCATCAGCGCCAGGACCACCAGGATGGGAATGAGCCACCACTTCTTGTTGTGAAGGAGGAAATCGGCCAGTTCGCGGAAGAAACCCGGTCCCTTCCGGGCGGCCTCGCGGGCAAATTCCTCACCGGGGCGGCTGTTCTTGTCGGAATTACTGGGGGTTGGGGTCATTCGTCTCTCTCGTTTCAGAACTGTCGGAAGTAACGCCCGGCTGGACTCTCCGCTCGGGGCACCCAGTACGATGCGGCCGACCGGTCAAGCCGACGGGTCATGGCGTCTCGGCCCAGCAATCGCATGATAAGGCCGATGGGTGTGAGAATCAAGAGGTATGTGACCAGCAGGACCACGGTCGAGACGGCCAGGCCCATGGGCAACGCCGCGACGGCGATGGCAACGTAGACCCACCGGAGACAGCGAGGCCAGACAAGCCCCGCGACACCGATGCCTCCGCCGACAACCCAAGCGATGACTGCCGCCAGGGGATGCCCGCGGAACCAGAAGGCTGTCCCGGCCAAGCCCAGGAACAGCACGCTGCCGGCGGCGAACTGCCGCAGGAAACGATCGCTCGGATTGGTCGGGATGTCGCCCAGTAGCATAGCTGTTCAGTCCGGTTCGAATCGGGCAAGGTGTTCCCGCCCCTGCCGCGGCGCGGCGGCGGGTTGGTCGGCCTTACGCAGCAGGAAGTTCTCGATCACCAGCGAGTCCATATCCGTTGCCATGAAGCAGCGATACGCGTCGGCGGGCGTGCAGGCGATCGGCTCGCCCCGAACGTTGAAACTCGTGTTGATCAGGACGGGACAGCCGGTGAGGCTGTGGAACTGCTTCATCAGCCTCCAGTAGCGCCCGTGACGGGCCTCGTCGACGGTCTGCAGCCTCGCCGAGTAATCCACGTGCGTGACCGCCGGCAGTTCTGACCGGAAGCCCTTGAGCCGCTCGATCCCGCGGGCCGTGCGGTCGGCGTCCGTGGGCGTCTTGCGGCGCGCTCCGGCCACCGGCGCCGTCAGCAGCATGTAGGGGCTCTCTGCGCCGGGCGGAAAATCGAACATCTCCGCCGCCGATTCCGCCAGCACCGACGGGGCGAACGGGCGGAACGACTCGCGGAATTTGATCTTCAGGTTCATGCGGCTCTGCATGTCCGCCCGCCGCGGGTCGCCCAGGATGCTGCGGCCTCCCAGGGCGCGGGGGCCGAACTCCATCCGGCCCTGCATCCAGCCGACGACCTGTCCCTCCGCCAGCAGGGCGGCCACCCGGCGGCAAAGGTTTTCTTCATCGTCGACGTATTGGTAAACGGCCCCGGCGGCCTCCAACTGGCCCCGGATCGCCGGGGGCGCATACGCCGGGCCCAGCAGCGAACCAGCCTGGCTGTCGCCGGGCGAGACAATCCGCTCGTTGCCCAGCAACTGATGCCAGATCAGCATCGCCACGCCCAGGGCGGCCCCGGCGTCGCCGGCGGCCGGCTGAATCCACAGCCGCTCGAAGGGCCCTTCCCGAACGATCCGCCCGTTCGCCACGCAGTTGAGGGCCACCCCGCCGGCCAAGGCGAGGTTCTTCCGGCCCGTGAGTTTGTGGACGTGCCGGACGGCCCGGAGGACGATCTCCTCGGTAACGACCTGGATCGACGCGGCCAGGTCCATGTGCCGCTGGGTCAGCGGCGTCTCGGGTTTCCGCGGCGGGCCCCCGAACAGCCGATGGAACCGCCCGGAGGTCATCGTGAGCCCCTGGCAATAGTTGAAGTACCGCATATCCATCCGGAACGAGCCGTCGTCCTTCAGGTCGATCAGGTGCTTCCGGATGGCCTCGGCGTAAACCGGCTCGCCGTACGGGGCCAGGCCCATCAGTTTGTATTCGCCGCTGTTGACGCGGAAACCGCAGTAGTACGTGAAGGCTGAGTAGAGAAGCCCCAGCGAGTGCGGGAAGTGCGACTCGTGGGTGATACGCAGGCGGTTGCCTTCCCCTTCGCCCAGGCTGGCCGTGGCCCATTCGCCCACGCCATCGAGGGTGAGAATGGCCGCCTGCTCGAACGGGGATGGAAAAAACGCGCTGGCCGCGTGGCTCTCGTGGTGCTCGGCGAAAACGCACCGCTTGCGGAACCGCCCGCCCAGCCCCCGCCGGATGATCCGCGGCAGGTGAAGCTTCTGGCGAAGCCAGACGGGCATGGCCTTGGCGAATGAGACAAACCCCCGCGGCGCGTACGCCAGGTACGTCTCCAACAGGCGGTCGAATTTCAGGAGCGGCTTGTCGTAGAACCCCACGTAATCCAACTGCCCCGGCTCCAACTCCCCTTCGGCCAGGCAGTAATCGATGGCGCGGGCGGGAAAGCCCGCGTCGTGCTTCTTCCGCGTGAACCGTTCCTCTTGCGCCGCGGCAACGATCCGGCCGTCCGCGACGAGCACCGCCGCCGAATCGTGATAGAACGCCGATAGTCCAAGAATCGTGGTCATATGCGAGCCTATATCGACCGAACCGACGTCAGGGTTTGGTGGTTGGAACGGGCGGTTCATCGCGGAACGCCTGGCCTGACTTGTACAGCGCCAGCTTCCGACGGATATCCTCGGCCATGGGCTTTTGAGTTAAGGCCAGGCCGAGGGCCTCCTCGGCGGTCTGGACGGCCAGGGGGAACTGCCCGGCCTCGGCGTACGCCGCCGCCAGCGTAGCCAAGGGCCTGGGGCGCTTCCACCCGGTGATCTGGCATGCCCGCGCGGCAAGGCGGACGGCCTCGGCACCATCCCGAAGCGACGGGTCCGGGCTGGTGGCGCGGAGGAATGCCAGATTGTTCAGGGCCGGCAACAGGTCCGGTTCGAGCCGTAAGGCCTCGGTGTACTGTGCGGCGGCCCAGGCCGAATCGCCCGTGGCGAAGTAGGCCACAGCCAGACTGCAGCGGGCCTGGGCGTTGTCAGGCGAGAGCCGGAGGCCCTGTTCGTACCGCTCGATGGCCTGGGCGTACTTGCCCTGCTCCCGCAGCGCCTCGGCGAGCATGAACACCGCCTCGGCATTGCCCGGATCGACCTGCACCCCCTGTTCGTAGTGTTTGAGCGAGTCCTGGCTCTTGCCCTCCCGGGCCAGGATGAAGCCTATGTTGCCGTGAACCGTACTGTTGTCGGGGTCCAGCCGCAGCGACTCTTCCATGTACGCAAGAGCCTCCTTCGTCTTGCCTTTCGCCGCCAGGGCCGTCCCGAGGAGACTGAGCGTCGGGGGAAAATCGGGCTTCATTTTCAGGGCCTGTTCCAGGTACCCGACCGCCTCATCGACCTTCCCCGCCTCCAGCAGGACTTTGCCCAGAGTCACCTTCGGCCACATCGCCCAGGGAAATTCCTCGACGACCATCCGCCGCTGCCGGATCGCTTCGTCCGGTCGGCCGTACTGCATGGCCAGACCGGCGAAATGTTCCCGCAACTGGCGGTCGTCGCTGGAGTGGGCCAGGGCCGCTTCGTACGTCTTGCAGGCCGCCTGCAACGCCTCGGGCGTCGTGGCGAGCCGGCGAAGGGCGATAATGCGTTCCTGCTGGCGCGCCAGGCGAAGAGAATGGTCCAGTTGATTCGTGAAGGGCGGCTTGGACGTGATCTGGATCATCTGCTGGGCCATCGTGAGTTCATCCCACGGCGTACAGGCCAACCGTTGGGCACAGAAGGCCTTGGAGGGCATGGCGGCCTCGCCCGGGGCTGGCAGGCGCCCCTGCAAGGCTTGGCAGACTCGGTCCAGCATGGCCCGG